>NZ_JACSLL010000007.1:0-160675 GCF_018618135.1 Exiguobacterium sp. s28
AAAAGGGGCTCGGGCAGAGCGCCTAAAGGCCCGAAAACGACAAAGTCACGTTTCAGTTCGCCTGAAACGTGACTTTGTCTACAATCTGAGTTGACGTCACTGACGTCAACTTTTGTTGTTTTAGGCATGAATAAGTCGGGCAAAGGATTGAGGGAATCAATCCTTTTTATAAAGCAAAATTGGTCTATACAACTATACTGATTTTTGTTATGATGACGATGAAGCTACTTGAGGAAAGGTGGATGACCAATCATGGTGATCATCAACGCACAGATCGTTTCGGGGGACAAGACATGGGAACGAGGATATATCCGGTTCGACGGAGCGACGATTGAGAGCGTCGGTTCGATGGATGAGTATAGAGCAGAAGGTGAGACGGAGCTCGATGTGGACGGGGCGCTTGTGACGCCGGGCATGATCGACGTTCATATCCACGGCGGGTATGACGTCGACACGATGGATGCGGATGAAGACCGATTGCGTCATCTCGCCAAGTCGATGCTTGCTGAAGGAGTGACATCATTCTTTGCGACGACGATCACGCAGTCACCTACTGCCATCACGAAGGCGCTACAATCAGCCCGGACTGTCATCGAGGCGGGAGACACGTCGCTCGTCGGCATCCATCTAGAAGGACCGTTCGTCAACGTCGATAACGCGGGGGCGCAACCGGCAGAATATATTATCGACCCCGACGCGGAGCAGTTCCGGACATGGCAACAAAAGGCCGGCGGGCACATCCGTCTCGTCACGTATGCGCCGGAACGTCCAGGGGCACGTGAACTCGAACGAGCGATGCTTGAGACCGGGGCGGTCGGGTCGACCGGGCACACGAACGCCACGTTCGCCGAGAACAAGGAAGCGAACGTCAAACATGCGACGCACTTATACAATCAGATGCGCGGACTTCACCATCGGGAGCCGGGAACGGTCGGCTATTGTTTATTGGAGCGGGACGTCATGGTCGAAATCATTCCAGACGGGATTCACAGCCGTCACGAGATGGTCGACTTCGCCTATCGCATGAAAGGGGCGGACGGGCTCGTCGTCATTACAGACGCAATGCGGGCGAAAGGGCTTCCGGACGGTCGCTATGAACTCGGAGGCCAACCGGTCATCGTTGCGGACGGGGCAGCCCGCCTTGAAGCCGGAAACTTGGCCGGTAGCGTCTTGACGATGGACGCGGCGTTCCGAAACGTGGTCACGTTCACAGGATGCACATTACCTGAAGCGGTGAAGATGACGTCGACGAACCAAGCGCGTGAATTCGGATTGACGAAAAAAGGATCGATTGCGGCCGGCTTTGATGCGGACCTCGTCATTTGGGACGATGCGCTGTCGGTCACGACAACGATTCTTCAAGGACGTATCGCTTATTCGAAGGAGGATATGGAATGAACATACTAGTTGCGAAAACACCGACAGATGCAGAAACGATCGCTTATACACTCATCACTGAACGATTGGCCGGGAAACGAGAGTTCGTGCTCGGGCTGGCGACGGGGAGCACGCCGGTCGGCATGTATCAGATGTTCAAACGTGACAAGCTTGACTGCAGTCATGTGACAAGCGTCAATTTAGATGAGTACATCGGACTCGCACCGAGTCATCCGCAAAGTTATCATCACTTCATGGAAGAACGCCTGTTCAATGACGTCCCGTTCAAAGAGAGCCATCTGCCTCGTGGGGACGCGGAAAATCCGGAAGCGGAAGCGGCACGATACGAACAGCTCGTCCGATCGATTGGGGTCGATCTTCAATTGCTCGGCATCGGAGAGAACGGACATATCGCCTTCAATGAGCCGGGTACCGCGCTCGATGCGAAGACGCACGTGACCGAACTGACCGAGTCGACGCGGGAAGCGAACCGTCGTTTCTTTGACACGATTGAAGAAGTGCCGACACATGCCATCACGATGGGGCTCGATACGATCATGAACGCGCGAGAAATTGTACTCGTCGCAACAGGTGCTCGTAAAGCGGAAGCTGTGCACCACATGATTGAGAGCGTACCGACGATCGAGTGGCCGGCTTCCATCTTACAGGCGCATCCAAGCGTCACCATCGTGCTCGACGCCGAAGCGGCTTCAGGATGCAGTGACGTGTTACAGGCACGTGGCAGCGAAGCGGCTGATCGATTCTTTTCCATCCGAGCTTAACGACCTGGAGACAAGTGTCTCCAGGTTTTTTTATGGCCAACTGTGGGAAATTGTATGGAAATGGATTTGTAATCAAAACGTTTTCGACAAAAGTCGAGGATTCCTCTATAATAGGTGAAGCTCATATCATTCGACCGTGAAGGAGAAACTCATGAATTCAAGAACTCAGGCTCGTAGACGGCGCAAAGGCCCGTCTGCGTTTTATAAGCTGTTCAGCGCCCTCGTATTGATCGCCGTCATCGTTGGCTCGAGCATGTATGGGACAGCGTTTTATAAAGCACATAACATGTTGTCCGGTACGCAAGTGATACTTGAGGATGATCCGACCCTCGAACCGACGCGATTCGATAAAGAGGATACCGAGAGCTTCCTCGTACTCGGGACGGACTTGTCCCCGCAAAAGAAAGCACGCGGGGAGTACGGTCGTTCAGACGTCATGATCGTCGTCATTTTGAACAAGAAGAACAAGCAGACGACGATGCTCAGCATCCCGCGTGACTCGTACGTCAATATCGACTACACGGGCTTCAACATCCCGTACGGCAAGACCGGTCTCGATCAAGATAAGATCACGCATGCGTACTATTTCGGATCGATGGATGAATCGAACCCGAACAACGGGATGCGAGTAGCGACGAACACGATCGAAGACTTGGTCGGTATCGATATCGATCACGTCGTCTCGCTCAACTTCCAAGGGTTCGTCGACTTCATCGATGCCGTCGGCGGCGTCGAAATCGATGTCCCGTTCTCGTCGGAACAGAAGAGTTATGACGCTTCCCGTGAAGTCGTCCAAGTCGAAGAAGGATTGCAACAGTTGTCAGGTGAAGAGGCGCTTGCTTACGTCCGGAACCGCTATGACGACCCACGCGGTGACATCGGACGCGGACAGCGCCAGATGGAAGTCATTAACGCCGTCCTTGACCAAGCGCTCGGCACGTCGCTCATCAACAACTATGACAAGGTGTTGAAGGCGGTCGGTGACAACATGCAGACGACGCTCGGTCCAAACGACTATATGCGCCTGATCGAAGATGTTGGTGCCCTCAACAACACGGTCCAGTATCAGTTGACCGGTGAAGGGGCCCGCGGCAACGACGGCCATTTCTATTACTTCTTGAACGAGCCGTTACTCGAAGAAGTCCGCTATCGTGTCCAACAGGCCGATGCGGGCAATGAAGTGGAGCCGATGACCGATACAGAGCTCGAAACGTATATGTATGACCCTGCCGGCATCACGTACGAAGCACAATAAAAAATGGTTTGCCGTCCGCGGCAAACCATTTTTTTACGTCCGATCCATGGAGACGGTGAACGAGTAGGCGTCACCACGGAACAAGGAACGGCTATATTCGAACATGTCTCCGTTTTCGAGATACGTTCGTTGGTCGATCAAAAGGACAGGGGCGTTCGGAGAAATCGTCAACAGCTTCGCTTCTTCCGGCCCCGCGCTCCGTGCCTCGAGCGTTTGGGTCGCGTTCTTTAATCGAAGGCCGGACTGCTCGGCAAACTCATAGATTGAGCCGACGGCAACCGTCTCGGTCAGTTCTGGCAACAAGGCGACCGGGATATATGCGGTCTCGAGGGCGAGCACGTTCTCATCGGCGAGACGTAACCGTCGCATCTCATAGACGGGGGTATCGAGGGACACGCTCAACTTTTGAGCGATTTTCGCCGGGGCTGGAATCGTCTGGAACGATAACAGGCGGCTGAACGGTCGCATGCCCCGATGTTTGATTTCTTCTGAGAAACTCGTCAACCCGGACAGTGCCATCGTGATTTTCTTGTTGGCGACGAACGTTCCACGGCCTTTTTGCCGGCTTAAGTAACCGGCGTTGACCAAGTTCGTGATCGCTTGTCGGACCGTCATCCGACTGACGTTATAACGCTCGGAAAACTCCCGTTCGGATGGGATCGATTCTCCGGGTTGAAGCTCGCCGGCATCTATTTGTTGCTTTAAATAGGCTTCGATTTGATAATAAATAGGTAGCGGTGATTGTTTATCAATCTGTAACATGCATATCGCTCCTGACTTCGAAAGTAAGTGTTTCTTATTATAGACCAAATTAGACTAGTTGTCTGAACATATCCTACAGAAAAGGCGGCGACAGCAATGAATTCATGGCAATTTGAAACGACGGTGACCGAGACTCGCACCGATGCGCGCGGGACATGGATCGCGCTTGAATCCACATTATTTTATGCAGAAGGCGGTGGACAACCACCGGATGGCGGGACACTCAACGGAGAGCCTGTGCTCGATGTGCAACGGGTCGATGAGCTCGTCTGGCACTTGATCGAACGTGCGCTCGAACCTGGAACGCTTGTGACGGGCATCGTCGATGAGGTGGTCCGTCGCGACCACTCGATTCAACATACGGCCCAGCATGTTTTGACGGCTTTGTTAGAAGACGAGTATGGCATTCAGACGCTCAGTTTCGGGATTGGGCCAGCCGAGTCCTCGCTTGAAATCGATACGGATACATTCGATTGGGATCAAATCGAGTCGCTAGAACGGGACGTGCAACGCATCATCTTTGAAAACCGTCCGGTCCATGTGCGTGAATTCCCAGCCGAAGAAGTCGAACAAGACCGTTTACGAAAAGCGACCGACCGCACCGGAACCGTTCGCATCGTCGCCATCGACGGCCTCGATTACAACGCCTGTGGCGGGACCCATGTAGATTCAACGGGTCAACTCGGAATCGTCCATGTGACCTCGATGAAGAAAGTCCGCGGTAACGTCCGTTTGACGTACGTCGCCGGTCTTCGGGCCTTGGCCGCGGTCCATTCGTCCCGGACCGCACTACGCACGATTCACCAAACGTTGTCGACGACGAACGAGACGGTCGCCGCCCGTGTCATCGAAGAACGGAATCTTCGTCTCGAGCGGGACAAAGAAGTGAAGGCGCTCGAGGCCCGCGTCGCGAAAGCGAAAGTCGCTGCCTTCTTGCAAGAAGACAATTATGTCATCACCCACATCGGCAAAACGGAAGCAGAGACGCTCACGACGACGATCGTCGAACGCATCGCCGCGACCGGACGGATTGCCGTCGGAGCGAACCACTCGGGACAGAAGCTGTGGCTCATGCATGACGGGACACACGACATCGCCATCGGTAAGTTTTTGAAACGGACGCTCGACGACCTCGGCATCGGTCGAGGGGGCGGCAGTCACAAACAAGCGCAAGCCCGCTTCGAGTCTGTCCTCGAGTTAGAACGAGCGACAGCGGAGATTGTGAAGCGGCTACAGGAAGGAATGGTATCATGTTGAAGATTGAACACGGGAACGACTCGAAACTGATTGAACTGGCCCGGTCTGTGCGGGAAACGGTGTTTATTGGTGAACAAGGGATCGCGCCGGAACTTGAGTATGACGAACTCGACCCGGACTGTATCCATTTTGTCGGAATGGTGGACGCTGAGCCTGTCACGACGGCACGTCTGCGCCCAATCGGTGACGGGGTCGGGAAAGTCGAACGGGTCGCCACACTTGCTACGAAGCGCGGCAACGGGTATGCTAAGGAGATCATGCTTTCGATCGAATCTGTCGCGCGGGCGAGGGAGTTACACGAGCTCAAACTAGGGGCGCAACTGACGGCACTTCCGTTCTATGAACGACTCGGGTACGAGGCGTACGGCGATGAATTTTTAGATGCTGACATTCCACATCGGATGATGCACAAGGCGTGGTGACCATTGTTTGAAATTTTCCTTTTTTCTAAAAAAAGGTTGGCAAGCCGGGAAGCATTTGTTATAACTAAAACTAACAACTGACAGATAGAGGTTGCGAATGACATGAGTAAGCTTGATCGACACGGACGCATTCCGGATCGAGCCGAAAGGGGAAATTCGCCGAAGTCGACGTTCGCATGCGTACGAACGAAGGCTGGGGTAGTCGTGAATAACGCCTACACTGCCATGGATGAAATGCCATGGAGCGCTATCTACGGAACGATTCTTTAATCGTTTTTCAACTGCGCGTACAAGCGGCAGACCGTAGGGAGAGTGCTTCCTACCGGTCTGCCGCTTTTTCTGTTGGTGGACATCATGAAAGTGGGGAACCTGATGACAACCGTATTGAAATTCGGAGGCAGCTCCGTTGCCACGATTGAACAAATCCAGGCCATTGCTGAATATTTACAGACTCGGGCCGCCGCCGGTGAAAAGCTCGTCGTCGTCGTTTCCGCGATGGGGAAAACGACTGACTCACTCTTGTCACTCGCCAAACAAATTACGGAACGCCCGATGATTCGTGAACTTGACCGCTTGCTCGCGGTCGGTGAGGAGCAGACGATCAGCCTGCTCAGCATCGCTTTGAACTCTCGGGGTGTGGCCGCCATCTCGCTCACCGGACAACAAGCCGGCATCGACACGATGGGCATTCACACGAAAAGTAAAATCAAAGCGATTCGCAAAGAAGTGTTAGAAGAAAAACTTCGGACGTATGACGTCGTCATCGTCGCCGGTTTCCAAGGTGTCAACGAGTTCGGTGACGTGACGACGCTCGGACGGGGTGGGTCGGATACGACGGCCGTCGCCTTGGCCGCCGTGCTCAGCAAACGTTGTGAAATCTATACAGACGTCGCCGGGGTCTACACGGCTGACCCACGTATCCACAAAACGGCACGCCGACTAGACACGGTCTCATATGACGAGATGATGGAGATGAGCGCGCTCGGGTCGAAAGTGATGGAGATGCGCAGCGTAGAGCTCGCGAAAAAATTTGATGTGAACATCTTTGTAGGGAAGACGCTTGCAAGCGAAGGAGGAACATGGATCATGGATATGACACAGGCGATGGAACAAAAAGCGGTGACGAGCGTGAGCGTCGTGAAGAACGTGCTCAGTGTCTCAATCAAGCACATTCCACATTCGGTGGCAGGAGTTGCCGATATTTTCGAGAAGTTGTCACAGCGTCATGTCAATATCGATATGATCAGTCAGACGGCGTTCGACGGAGAAGTGTTCTTATCGTTCACGTGTCCGCTCGATGAAGAGGCGTTCCTCGAAGAAGCGCTCGCGGAATTGACCGAGACGTTCCCGCAAATCAAAATCGACCGTCATACCGAACATGCGAAAATTTCGGTCGTCGGCATCGGGATGCGTGACGCGACCGGAGTCGCGTCCGAATTGTTCGCCACGTTCCGTGAAAGCGGGATCCCATTCTATCAAGTCACGACATCCGAGATCAGCATCTCGTACACGATTAACGATCAAGACGTTGAAACGGCGGTCGCAGCCATCGCCGAACGTTTCCATTTATAAGGGGGAGTCACCATGTATAACGTAGCCGTCGTCGGCGCGACCGGAGCCGTCGGTCAAAAAATGATTGAAGTCTTGACCGAATACGAGTTTCCAATCAACGAATTATTGCTTTACGCTTCAGCCCGTTCAGCCGGGAAGACCGTGAACGTGAACGGAAAAGACGTCGTCATCCGGGAACTGTCGGACGCGATTTACACCGACCCAATCGATATCGCGCTTTTCTCAGCCGGGGGGAGTCTCAGTGAACAATATGCACCTCGACTGAGTGGACAAGGGGTCATCGTCATCGATAACTCGAGCGCGTTCCGGATGCAAGCGGACATCCCGCTCATCGTCCCGGAAGTGAACCGAGTCGAACTGAGCCCGGACAAGACACTCATCGCCAATCCGAACTGCTCGACGATCCAATCGGTCGTCGCACTCGCACCGCTTGCGGAAGTATACGGGTTGACGCGCGTCGCTTACACATCGTATCAAGCCGTCTCCGGGTCGGGTCAAAAAGGGATTGAGGACTTGGAACGCGGAGCGCGCGGCGAGGAACCGAAAAACTATCCGTATCCGATTTACGATAACGTCTTGCCGCACATCGATGTGTTTTTAGAGAACGGCTATACGAAAGAAGAACAGAAGATGATCGAGGAAACACGTAAAATTTTAAACGCACCGAACCTCGGGGTGACAGCGACATGCGTCCGTGTCCCGGTCCGTAATAGCCACGCCGTCTCGATCACGGTCACGCTCGACCGCGAGGCGACGCTGGCAGAAGTGAAAGCCGTGCTCGCGGACGCGCAAGGTGTCGTCCTCATGGACAACCCGGGCGAACTCGTCTATCCGACACCGCTCGATGCGAACGGGACAGACGACGTATACGTCGGTCGTGTCCGTGTCGACGAGTCACAACCGAACACGTTCCATCTCTGGTGTGTCGCTGATAACGTTCGAAAAGGCGCGGCAGCGAACGCCGTCCAAATCGCCCAATGCATGATTGGACAGACTGCTACAAAATAAGGGGGAGATTATATGTTCACAGGAGTCGCAACCGCACTTGCTACACCGTTTCAAGCAGACGGTCAGCTAAATCTCACAGCGTGGGAAGCGTTGATTGAAGATCAAATTAAAGAGGGTGTCAGTGGTCTCGTGATCGGGGGAACGACCGGTGAAGGCATGACCATCACGGACGACGAGTTCGAGACGCTTCTCGTCAAAGCGATTGAAGTCGCGGCCGGTCGCGCCGTTATCATCGCCGGAACCGGGTCGAACAACACCGCGCTCAGCATCCAAAAGACGAAACGGGCCGCCGAACTCGGAGCCGAGATGGCGATGGTCGTCACGCCTTATTACAACAAGTCGACGCAAGCGGGTCTGATTGCCCACTTCACAGCGATCGCCGACGCGTCACCGATTCCGCTCATGCTCTACAACGTACCGTCACGCACGGGTGTCGCCCTAGATCCGGCAACGGTTGGGGAACTCGCCGATCACCCACGCATCGCTGCCCTTAAGGAAGCGAGCGGGGATATCTCGGTGATGGCTCAAATGATGGCGCACGTGCCGGAAGGCTTCCCAGTCTATTGCGGGAACGATGATCAAATCCTTCCTTATATGGCTTGGGGCGCGCAAGGTGTCGTCTCGGTCCTCTCGAACGTCTATCCGGGTGCGACGGTCGCTTTAGCTGAAGCGCTCCTCGCCGGAGATTTAGAGACGGCACGCACATGGCAGCTCCGACTGCTCCCGGTCATCGACGAATTGTTCGCGGAAGTGAACCCGATTCCGGTCAAAGCGGCACTCAATGCACGCGGCTTCGAGTTCGGTGCACCACGTCTCCCGCTCGTCCCGATGAGCGCGACGGCCGAGGCCCGCTTGTTGTCGGCAATGGAGCAGTTCAATGAGGTGAGACAGTGAACTTACTCATTCATGGCTACGGAGCGATGGGACAGATCGTCGAAGAAGTCGCCCGGACACAAAACTTGAACGTTGCGGCCATCGTCTCACCGGCCGGAGGGGAGCATCCCGTCTCGTTGCAAGACGTCGAGGCCGACGTCGATGTCGTCATCGACTTCTCGAACCCGGCACTGTTAGATGATGTGCTCGCTTTCGGGAAAGCCAAGCAAATCCCGCTCGTCATCGCGACGACGGGTTTCTCGGAAGCGGAACTCGCCAAAATTGAAGCGGCGTCTCAGGAGATCCCGATTTTCCAGTCGTATAATACGTCTTATGGGATCGCTCTCTTGAAACAGTTGCTCGACCAACTCGTCCCGCTCACGCTCGGTTATGACATCGAAGTGATTGAGGCGCACCACCGTAAAAAAGTCGACGCACCGAGCGGGACGGCGGAACTGCTCGCCCGTGCCATCGAAGCCAAACGCGATGTGACACCGGTATATGACCGGACACCGCGCCGCGAAGCGCGTGCAGCCGATGAACTCGGCATGCATTCGGTACGCGGGGGGACGATTTTCGGTGAACATACCGTCCTCTTTGCCGGAGACGACGAAATGCTTGAATTGAAACATACGGCCCTGTCCAAACGTGTCTTCGCGAACGGGGCACTCGCCGCGGCGGCGACGATTCTCGACCGCCCGGCCGGACTATATAATTTAACGAACCTATACGAGGAGGCTACTCATGTTACTCACAAACGCTTATGAAATCGCGCAATACATTAAAGATGCCAAGAAAGAAACGCCTGTCAAATTGTACGTCAACGGTCAGTTGGCCGGTCTAGACATCGAAGGGGCGAAAGCATTCGGGACCGACGAATCGAAATTATTCCTCACGACGGCTGAACGTGCGGCTGCTTTCCTAGAAGCGAACGCTACCGTCATCACGGACACGCACCTCGAGTACGATCGCCGGAACAGCGCCGTGCCGATGCTCGACACGACGAAATTGAACGCGCGCATCGAACCAGGTTCGTTCATCCGGGACCACGTTCAAATCGGCAATAACGTCGTCGTCATGATGGGTGCCGTCATCAATATCGGTGCCGTCATCGGTGACGGATCGATGGTCGACATGAACGCGGTCATCGGTGCCCGTGGGACGCTCGGGAAGAACGTCCATCTTGGAGCCGGCGCTGTCGTGGCGGGTGTCCTTGAGCCACCTTCAAAAGACCCGGTCATCATCGAAGACGGTGTCATGGTCGGTGCGAACGCCGTCATCTTGGAAGGCGTCCGTGTCGGTGAAAACGCAGTCGTCGCAGCAGGGAGTGTCGTCACGCAAGACGTCCCAGCAGGAAGCGTCGTCGCCGGTACACCAGCCCGTGTCATTAAGCAAAAAGATGAAAAAACCGCAGAAAAAACACAACTTGTTGATGACTTACGCTCCCTGTAACGTATAATAGACAGAAAATATAAACAATGAATGGGAGAGTTGAACAATGGAACAGTATGGACAATGGATGTGGCAAGACGGGGCTTGGATCGAGCCGAGTGACGCGAACACGAGTATCATGACACACGCGATTCACTACGGTAGCGGGTTCTTCGAAGGGATTCGGGCATACCATACAGAGGAAGGCCCGGCCATCTTCCGACTCCGTGAACACTTGGAGCGACTCGTTCGTTCGTGTGCATACTATCACGTCGACTTGCCGTACACGGTCGATGAGCTCGAACAAGCGACAATCGAATTGATCGAACGCAACGGCTTCGAGGCTTGTTACATCCGCCCATTCGTTTTCCTCGGCACACCTTGGCAGGCACTCATGCCGACGCAGGAAACGAAAGTACACGTCGCGATCTCGTGCTGGCCGCTCGGCGAATATTTCAGCAAGACGGTCGGTATCCGCGCGAAAGTCGCATCGTATCGTCGTGTCTCTTCGACGATGATGCCGATGCAAGCGAAAGCGGCGGCGAACTATATGAACTCGCAACTCCTTAAAGGAGAAGCGGTGCGCGATGGATATGATGAAGCGATCGCCCTCGACATGAACGGAAACGTCAGCGAGGCGAGCGTCGCCAACATCTTCCTCGTCAAAGGAAACAAAATCGTCACACCGTCACTCGATTGCTCGGTGCTCGACGGCATCACGCGTCAAACGGTGATCGAACTCGCCCGTGAGGAAGGGTTCGAGGTCATCGAGCGCCACATCGGACGTGACGAACTATATGTCGCAGATGAAATCTTCTTAACGGGGACGGCGGCTGAAGTGACGAGCGTCATCGAAATCGACAACATCTCAATCGGCGGCGGCGTCCAGACGGTCGCGACGAACATGCTCGCGCGTTACCGTGAGGCTGTGACGGGACAAATTCCGACACACCGCGATTGGATCACGTTCGTCAAAGCTGGAGTCAAAGAATAAAGGAGTTTTTTGTATGGGAGTCACAATTGACTTGAATGCGATTCGCGAAAACAAACGTCGGATTGAAGCGCTTGGCCGACCGGTGTTCGCCGTCGTGAAAAACAACGCCTATAACTTAGGGATGGAGCCAGTTGTGACGACACTGTACGAAGAAGGGGTGCGTCACTTCATGGTGACGACGCTGGACGAGGCGAGCGAGGTCCGGGCATCAGCTCCGGAAGCGCGCGTCCTCGTCATGAACCCGGTCTACGACTGGGCAACCGTCCATCGTGACCATCTTGACGTCGCCATCGGTTCCTATGACTGGCTCGTCTCGCAACGGGATCAGTTGGACGGTGTCCGCCTTCATTTAAAGCTCGACGTCGGGATGAACCGATTCGGTGCCAAGACGTTCAAAGAAGCGCTGGCCATCGTCGCGTTTTGCCAAGACGAGGGGCTCGACCTCGTCGGGTTATGTACTCATTTCCCGCTCGCTGACGCCGACAACGCAGAAATCGAACACAGTGTGCACGTGGAACGGTTCGCCGACTGGTCGAATCGTCTCATCGAACGGCATTCGTTCGACATCGTGCATGCGGCCAATAGCGCCGCGACACTACAAGCGGATCCGCGCCTCGGGCATTGCACCCATGTGCGCGTGGGAATCTTCCTTTATGGCTACTCTTCGGTCGAACCGGTCGATTGGCTCATCCCGGCGTTCCACTGGGAAACAGAAGTCGTCGCCGTCCATGACATCGAGGCCGGTGCCCACGTCGGTTACGGTACGGGCTACACGGCCGAGACGAAGGAACGCATCGCTGTGCTCTCGGTCGGTTATGGCGACGGACTCATGCGGGCCCGGCGCTTCTTACCGGCCCACATCGAAGGACGGGCCTATCCGTTCATCAGCAACATCTTCATGAGCCACAGTTTCTTGCGCGTCGATGACACGATTCAAGTCGGAGACCGTGTGGAGCTGTACGGCCATCTCACGAAAATCGATGACGTGACCCGCACCGGGCACGCCAATAACTCAGAACAATTATGCGCACGCTCATGGCGTGTCCCGCATCGCTTTGAAGGAGGCAATGTATGTACACCACCAACCAATCAGTTTGTATGATCGAAGGCGTGTCCGTCCGTGAACTTCAAGCGACGTACGGGACACCGCTCTATATCATGAGCGAGCCTGAACTCGAGCGTCGCCTCGGCCTCGTCCGGAACGCGTTCCTCGACAAGTATCCGAACACATATGCGCTCTACGCATCAAAAGCGATGTCGATCGCGGCCGTGTACGATAAAGTGATGGCAGCGGGCTTAAGCATCGACGTCGTCTCACGCGGTGAGATGTTCGTCGCGCTCCACGCAGGTGTCCCGGCTGACCGGATTCACGTCCACGGGTCGAACAAGACGGTGCAGGACATCACGTTCGCACTCGAGAACGGCATCACCCATTTCACGATTGACAATATGCGCGAAATCGGACTGTTGTCGGGCCTCGCGGTCGAACACGATGTCGACGTCGACGTCCTGCTCCGCATCGTCCCACAAGTCGTCGGAGGCGCCCATGAGGCGATTCAGACGGGTGGGGTCGACACGAAGTTCGGCTTCCCGACCCACGACGACACGTATCTCGAAGCGATCAAGGCGACGCTGCAGGCGGAACGTCTGCATTTGCAAGGCATCCACTGTCACGTCGGCTCGCAGATTCAAGAACCGACGTTGTTCATCAATACCGTCAAGACGATGGTCAACTTCATCGAGACGATTCGTCAAGAGACAGGATACACGGCCGACGTCTTGAATATCGGTGGTGGCTTCGGTGTCGCCTATCTCGAGTCGGACGACCCGCTCGACTTCGCCGACACGATGACACAAGTGATGGACACGCTCGTGGCGGAAGTGGAACGCTTCGGCTTGCCGCTTCCGAAAATCGGCATCGAGCCGGGCCGTTGGCTCGTCGCCAACGCCGGCGCGACGCTCTATGAAGTCGGGACGGTGAAAGAAGTGAGCGGTGTCCGCACGTACGTCTCGGTCGACGGAGGCATGACGGATAACATTCGTCCCGCCCTCTATGACGCCGAGTATGACGTGATTGCGGCGACACGGATGGATGAGCCGAAGACGATTGATGCAAAAATCGTCGGGGCGTGCTGCGAGTCGGGAGACATCATCTCGAACCGTTCGCTCATCCCGCCGGTCGAAGCTGGCGATCTCCTCCTCGTCAAAGCGACGGGAGCGTACAATTTCTCGATGGCGAGCAACTATAACCAGATGCTCCGCCCGGCCGTCGTCTTCGTGAAAGACGGGACACATCGTCTCGTCGTCCGCAGACAGACACTTGAAGACTTGGTCGCCTGTGAGGTCGTCGGGCAATCGACATGACGGTGTAAATCAATAGAGAAAAGGGATTCAGTCACATCACAGGACTGAATCCCTTTTTATATGAATGGCTAATATGGCCTCACCGAATCAATCGATCCAGTTAATCTAGTTGTGCGTTGATTTCCTCTTCATATCGGTCAACGAGCTCGTTGTTATCGTCCGTCTGATACTTCTTTTCCAATTCCAATTTCAACTTAAGCCAAATTGTATTTTTTTCATAGATGTCTCGGTCAAACTGATGGTTTAATTCTTGTAGCGATAACCCAAGCGCGCTCGCGTAGGCAAGATGGTTCGGTAAATCACTTTGATCCGGTCCTTGTTGAATGTAATGATCAATCTCATCTTCCGTAACATGAATGTTGTATTGATTTTTTGCGATTGTTTTCCATACGACATCCTTTTCCATCGTTTCAGTCGAGAGAGTGATGACTTGTTCATCTGTTAAGTCGGTTTCATAATACAGCCTCTCTTGTGCCAATGTTCGAATAATCCACTTCCGCAACGGCTCCTCGACGTCGAACTGATTTGCTTTAATGATCACGTTATCAAACAATTTTTTGTAATCATCGAACGAAAATTCATCTACGATTTGGCGTTGTTCTTCTTTACTTTTCATTACAATTGTTCCTTGGGGCGATGCCGCTGATTGACATGCTGTTATGAAGATGATGAACGAAAGCGTACATATGAGAAATAATTTGAAACGTGTGGGCACGGCGATCCTCTCCTTTTCCGTGTCATCTATAAACGTAATCAAAAGAGCGTGAAAAGCCTTCATCTTTATATACTTGATTGGAAGGCGTCAGGTTCCTATTCTTTTCGGTCAAATTTCTACACGTGAGAAATGTTTTCAATTATGATGATAGAGAGAATAGAGGGGGAAGTGACTTCAATGGAAAAGACAGCAGGACAACAGTTGATTGAGTCGCGGCGGACGATTCGGATGTTCACTGAAGAACCGATTGCGACGAAAGTACTCTATGAGTTGTTGGCATCGGCGCATCAGGCACCGTTTCATAACAAAGTCGAACCGTGGAATCTCTATTTGTTCAACGGGGATGGAAAAGACGTCTTGCTTCAGGCGCTCGAACCGGCGTTTCAAGATGGACCAGAGGCGAAGCGCGAGAAAATCGCGGGACGCATCCGGAACGCCGCAGCTTGCGTCTACGTGACGACGAAACATTTCGAGACGGACAAAGGGAAGAAAGATGCGCTGCTCGCGACGGCGACGATGATTCAAAACTTTCATTTATTATGTAGTGAGCAACAGATTGGCCTCGTCTGGCGGACGGGCGGTATTTTTGAGGATGCCAGGCTTCAAGAGATGATTGGAGCTGAGGGTGAGACGTTTGTCGGACTGCTCCAGCTCGGTCGTTACGAAGACGTACCGCCGACGAAGCAACGTCAATCGATTGACGCTTGCTTGACGATTTTTGAGTGAACGAAAAGGTCCGAGCGTAGGTGACTACGATCGGACCAGTATTTATAGGTCAATGAGACTGAGCCGTTCATGTGAGCGCTCAGTTTATTTTTTTAACTTGGCTGCGAGCCAGTCTTGAATGACATTCGTTGGAATCATTTTGTTCACGTTCCCTTAACTTTAGTTTCTTCCTCTTTAGTATTATCCGATTGCAATCGTTCCCAAACCTCTCGATGTGTTCCTTGCAGCGTATCGTCGAAAGAATCCTCGATATGCAGGCAATAGCTTGGGTTAACGGACGAGGCGTACAAGTCTAACATGAGTTCGGCATGGTTTGGATACATTACAATTGGCCCCTTTCGACACGTCGGCTTGACTACATCCTCAGTATACAAAGGAAACATGAAGAAAAATCGGGATAATCGTTAACAATTTATGAATCTTGTAAACGCTTTCACAATCTTTGTGTCGATGTGAGTGGCTCGCATGTTGTCAAGTACTGCTCAGCCCGTTTCGCGTATTTGTTGACGGTCCGTTCCATGATGAAGCGATCCTCGTCATTGAGCGGACGGACGACTTTGGCGGGCACGCCCATGACCATGACGCCTTCCGGGATTTGCATGTTCGGTGTGACGAGTGCACCGGCTGCGATGAATGAACCTTTGCCGATTTTGGCTCCGTCGAGGACGGTCGCATGCATGCCGATGAGACACCCTTCTTCAATTTCGCATCCGTGAATCATCGCCATGTGTCCAATCGACACCCGGTCATGAATGACTGTCGGGGAACCTTCATATTGGTGGATCATCGATCCGTCTTGGATATTCACGTAAGAACCGATGCGAATCGGTCCCTCATCGCCTCGAATGACCGTGTTGAACCAGACGCCGGAATGGGCGCCGATGGTGACATCACCGATCACGTGGGACCCAGGTGCAAGAAAAACCGTCTCGTCAACTTGCGGCATCAATTTGCCTAATTTGTACTGCATAAGTGTAACCCCTTTCAAACAGATATGCTCTCATTGTCGCATAAGTTGAAAAAGAAATTGCGCCTGAAAGATTATTCTTGTTAAGATAGTAAAAATACGTAGGAAAAAGGAGACACACAGATGGAGAAACAACATTTGATCGACATCGCGGCGAAGAAAAAGAAAGCAGCGGTCGTCTTTAAAGATGTGGCGGTCATCGACGTCTACAGTCGTGAGACGATTCGCACGGATGTCGCTATCGATGCGGGATACATCGTGGCCATCGGGGACGGCTACGAAGGGGAGACGGAATACCACGACCCGTCCTGGACGCTCGCACCGTCGTTCATCGATTCACACGTTCATATCGAGTCATCGATGGTGCCGCCTCACGAGTTCGCCAAGGCGGTCCTGCCGCTCGGAGTCACGACGGTCATCGCCGATCCGCATGAGATTGCGAACGTCAACGGGGCGCTCGGAATCGAGTACATGTTGGCGGATGCCAAAGGCTTGCCGCTCGATGTGCGCATGATGCTCCCGAGCTGTGTGCCGGCGACACCGTTCGAGCACGCAGGTGCGAAGCTATACGCCGAGGACTTGGCACCGTTTTTAGGAGATCCGGGCGTACACGGTCTCGGCGAAGTGATGGACTATCCGTCCGTCGAGTCGGGGAGTGCGGATATGCTTCAAAAGATTGCCCAGACAGAACTCGCCGGAAAAGTCGTCGACGGTCATGCCTCAGGTCTTGGCCCGGATCAGTTGAACGTGTATCGCACGGCCGGCATCATGACCGATCATGAGTGTACGACGGCCGAAGAAGCGCTCGAACGGGTCCGACGTGGCTTTTATGTTCAAATTCGAGAAGGATCGGTCGCGCGGAACGTGGAGAAAGTCAGTCAGGCCATCACGGAAAGCAACGCTCATCGTTTCCTGTTCTGTACGGACGATAAACACTTGGACGACCTCGTCGCCGAAGGCGGGATCGACTACAACATTCGCATGGCGATCAAACAAGGTGTCAAACCAGAAACAGCCTATGCGGTCGCTAGTCTGCACGCGGCCGAGGCATACGGACTCAAAGATGTGGGTGCCGTCGCTCCGGGCAAACGAGCAAACTTTGTTATCTTGTCAGACGTCCAATCGGTAAAAATCGAAACCGTCTACGTGAACGGGGAAGTCGTCGCCAAAGAAGGCAAGGCGACGTTCGAAGCCGACGGGATTGAAGTGCCGAAACCGATGAAAGGGGAACTCAAACTACCCGATTTGACGGCGGACTCGTTCCGTTTAGCCGTGAAAGAAGAAGCGGTCGATGTGATTCAAGTATTGCCGAACAGTCTCTTGACGAAGCGACAGCGTCTTGTCTTCACACCTGACGCGTCCGGAGCCGACCTCGCCCAAGACATTGCCACGCTCGCCGTCATCGAACGCCATCACGGGACGGGTCACATGGCCCTCGCCCCGGTGACAGGGTTCGGCTTGAAGCGGGGCGCGCTCGCGGCGACAGTCGCCCATGATAGCCACAACCTCGTCATCGCGGGAGTAAGCCCGGACGACATGTTGCTCGCTGCCGAAACACTTGAAAAAGTGGGCGGTGGTGTCGTCGCGGTGTCAGAAGGGAAGGTGCTGGCGGTCTTGCCGCTCGAGATTGGAGGACTCATGACGAAACGTCCGTATGCGGAAGTGGCGGACGTACTAGAACAGTTGAACGATGCGCTCGACGTCGTCGGGGCCCATCGGCACTTTAACCCCTATTTGACGATGTCGTTCCTCGCGCTCCCGGTCATCCCGGATTTGAAGTTGACCGATATGGGACTATTCGATGTGACGACGTTCTCATTCATCGAGTCGTAAGTCAGTCTAACGTATGATTTTTGTTAAGAACGACCCGAAACGATTGAACGCTCTTGGTTAAGTTGGTATAGTTACGACAAGTTTCATCGGTACAAATGGAAAGGGGGGATATAACAGATGGAACAAGTTGCTTACAACAGGTCGTATGATGAACATGAGGATTTGATCAATTCTGTGTATCGTGCCTTCCAGGATCGATGTGAAGAATTGCCTGACGAGACGCGGACGAAACGGCGGTTGCGTCATCTCGTCTTACTGACGATTAAAGACCATACATCGTCACACGCCGAACGATTCGTCTTGTATCATTTCTTTAGTGATTTCTTTAAAGCGGTCGAGTCCGACGATCAAGCCGCACTCGCTGTGTTAAAACAAATCATCCGAGATGAAAAAAACTATTGATTAGTCACTATGACCTATGATAATTTAGACGTAACTTTAAATGAATATTCGTGCTATCGATGAGGTAGAGGTGCGATGCTGATGAGTAAGTAGTCCGAGGATGACAACGGTGAAGACTACAGAAAGGCAAGATCGCCGAAGTGTAAAGTCATGTCTCTGACTTTGTGCTGGGCTGACGGGAAATACCCGTCAGACTGCCATACATATTTACGTATGGAGCGCTCCAAGTCGGCTAAGAAAGACGGAACATCCAGCGAGGGTGTCGGCTTTGTTGCCGATGCCCTCGCTTTGCGTTTTTTTAAGCATAGGGGGGCCTCATCTCAAACAGAAGAGGAGGAAATCAGCATGGTAGATTATTCAACTTCGGTACTATCACTCGTACCGGCTTTACTCGCCATTATTATGGCCATCACAACACGGAAAGTCATTCCGTCACTCGGTGTCGGGATTATCGCAGGGGTGCTACTGCTTCACAATTTCAACCCGCTCGAATCGATTCAGTATTTATGGTCAAACATCATCGCGCTATTTTGGGCGGATGGGGCCATCAATGAATGGAACGTGCTGTTGATCGCGTTCTTGCTCTTGCTTGGCATCTTGTCATCCATCATTCAAACGTCGGGCGGAGCCCGTGCGTTCGGAGAATGGGCCGCTTCTAACGTCAAAACGGCTCGTGGCGCTCGCCTCGTCTCGTTCGGTCTTGGGATTTTGATTTTCATCGATGACTATTTCAACAGTCTTGCCGTCGGGAATATTAGCCGACCGCTGACGGACCGAAAAAAAGTATCACGCGCGAAACTCGCTTATACGATCGATTCGACGGCCGCACCGGTCTGTGTCATCAGCCCGCTCTCGAGTTGGGGAGCGTACATCATCGCCATCATCGCAGGAATTCTTGCGAAGTACTCAATCGACAGCTACTCGTCATTCTCAGCGTTCATCCAAATCATCCCGATGAACTTCTATGCCATCTTCGCACTTATGTTGACGGCATATGTCGCTTACACGGGACTCGCAATCGGACCGATGCGTACACATGAGCTACGTGCCCTTCAAGGTGAACTCTACGATTCATCGAAAGGCGCACCGATGGGGATGAGTGAAGATATTAAAGAACACGATGGCGGGAAAGTCCGCGACTTGATTGTCCCAATCATCGTGTTGATCATTGCCACTGTTTCAGCCATGTTGTACACAGGCGGACAAGCGCTTGCTGCCGATGGTCAAAGCTTCTCGCTTCTCGGTGCGTTCGAGTCGACAGATGTGACACGGTCACTTGTGACCGGTGCCGTCATCAGCTTGCTCGTTGCGCTCTTGCTCTTGATTGGTCGTAAAATTCCAGCTAAAGACTACGGTCATGCGACGTGGGCCGGTATCCGTGCCATGTGGCCCGCTGTACTCATCTTGCTCTTTGCCTGGACGATCATTGCCGTCATCGGAGATATGAGAACGGGTGATTACTTGGCAAGTTTCGTCACAGATTCGATTGCAGCATCTTACTTGCCGCTCATCTTGTTCGCAATCGCCGGTCTGATGGCGTTCTCGACAGGGACGAGCTGGGGGACGTTCGGTCTCATGCTTCCAATCGGGGCAGACTTGATTATGGCCGTCGATCCGGAACTGTTGCTCCCGACACTCGCGGCGGTACTCGCTGGTGCGGTGTTCGGTGACCACTGCTCACCGATTTCGGATACGACGATCCTCAGTTCGACGGGTGCCGGATCGCACCATATCGACCACGTGTTGACACAACTTCCATACGCGTTGATTGCGGCTGGTGTGTCAGCGGTCGGGTATTTGGTCCTCGGGATCACAGGCTCGATGTGGATCGGATTCTTCGCGGCATTCGCGACGTTCGTCGTGGCCCTTGTCATCGCGCAAATCATTTCTAAACGCGGACGCGTGCCAGCTGATATGCGCGCTGAACGCGAAGCGTAATTCTCATCTAGATTAAAGGCGTGCCACCGCTCGTGGCACGCCTCTTTTTTGTATTGGCATAGGTGTCGATGCACAAACAAGCCCTGCCACAGGAGTGACAGGGCTTGCTGATTAGTTGACGTCCAACCACTTGAAGCTAGCGTCAGCTCCGAACGGATGGCGGTGCATGTTTTGAATGTTTGAGCGTTCGAGGTACGCTTCACCCTTTTGGTAGATCGGTGCGATCGCGAAGTCATCTTCGAGCAAGATGCGTTCTGCTTCTTGCATCGTTTCCCAACGTTTCATTTGATCGGCTTCTTGTTTCGCGCTTTGGATCAATTTATCGTACTCGTCGTTCGAGTAGGCCATCCGGTTGAACGGACCATCCGTTACCCACATGTCGAGGTACGTCATTGGATCCTGGTAGTCAGGGCCCCAGCCAGCAGCTGAGACGTCGTACTCACCTTTACCTTCAAGGTCAAGGAAGTTTTTGAACGGCTGTTGCTTGATGTTGAGCGTGAGGCCAGGGAGGTTCTTCTCGAGCTCACCTTTGATGTACTCGTTGACTTTCTTGAACGCTTCTTCATCACGTGAGAGGAATTCAAGTTCGATCGTTTCGACGCCAAGCTCGGCAAGACCTTTATCCCATGCCGCTTTCGCTTCATCGACGTTGTAGCTTTGAAGGTCTGGATACTTCTCGCGGAAGTCGGCTCCGTCTTCTGTGAACGTGAAGTCTTTCGCGACGATATAGTTGGCCGGCTGTGAGCCGTCTGTCAAGATGACGTCTGTGACACCTTGCTTATCGAAGCCTTTCGCGAGCGCCTCACGAATGTTGACGTTTTGGAGCGCTTCGTTTTTCTGGTTGAAGCGAAGGAAGTTGATGCGTGCGTCGGCACGAGTCTTGAACTCTTCGCTGTCTTGGAATTGTGGTACGAATTCAGACGACAAAAGAGTGTAGTCGACTTCGCCCGATTCGAACAAGTTGACACCCGTCGCGACTTCTTTGACGACTTTGACGTTGATCGTCTCCATCTTGACGTTTTCAGCATCCCAATAGTCGGGGTTCTTTTTGTACACCCAACCTTCGTTGTCTTGCCAGCTGTCTAAGACGTAAGGCCCGTTGTAGAGCGTCTTATCGACCGCGCTCGCGAACGACTCGCCTTGCTCTTCGACGAATTCTTGCTTTTGTGGCATGTACGTCGGGAACCCTGTCAACCCGAGGAAGTAAGGGGCTGGTGCTTCCAATTGAACTTCGAGCGTCTTCTCGTCGACCGCTTTCGCGCCGAGCGCATCGAGTTCTTCTTCGCCTGCAAGGATTTTGTTGGCGTTTTTCAAGTCTTGAAGGATGTATGCATATTCCGCGCCTGTCTCTGGGTTGAGGGCGCGCTTCCATGAATAGACGAAATCTTCAGCTGTGACCGGTGAACCGTCTGACCAATTCGCGTCACGCAATTTGAAGGTGTATGTAAGTCCATCTTCTGAAATTTCTACGTCTTCAGCAATTCCCGGTACCGGTTGGTTATTTTCATCCAGACGATACAGTCCCTCGAAGACGTTGTTCGTCACGATGACCGATGTCGAGTCCGTTGTGAGCGTCGGATCGAGCTGTGGTAAATCTGTCGCCGAGACGAGCGTGATTTCCTTCTTCGCATCACCCGATGATGATCCGCCCGACG
Source organism: Exiguobacterium sp. s28 (assembly GCF_018618135.1). Lineage (NCBI taxonomy): Bacteria > Bacillati > Bacillota > Bacilli > Caryophanales > Exiguobacterium > Exiguobacterium sp. s28. The sequence continues at coordinate 22,334 of NZ_JACSLL010000007.1, forward strand.
AGCTCGACGATGATTCTTCTCCGCCGCCACATGCTGCTGTCGCAAGCAAGGCAACACCCGATAAAGCTAACCATTTCTTATTACGCATTGTCATACCTCCCGAAAATTCTGATTGTTTCGAATATATTGCAATTAAACTACAAACAAGATGAATGCGCAATAAAATTTTTTAAATTATTCGAAAATATAAACATTAGTGAAATAGCTACCTAAACGTCATTGGATTCAGTAGAATAAGGAAATCATCGAATGATTATACATTATCCATGTATAGTTATTCGTCAGACGTCAACTTTTTTTGGAGGGTTTGGAATGAAGGGACAATCAGCCGGAATCGGCTTTTTCGGGCTTGCTGCCATGGTCGTCGGAACGATGATCGGCGGAGGCGCATTTAACTTGCCTGGCGCGATGGCGCAAGGTGCCGGGGTCGGTTCGGTATTGATCGGTTGGACGATCACGGGCATCGGCATGGTCATGCTCGCGTTCGTGTTTCAATTTTTAGCGAATACGCGTCCTGAGCTTGAAGGCGGGATTTATGCCTATGCAAAGGAAGGGTTCGGCAAGTTCGTCGGTTTCAACAGCGGGTGGGGTTATTGGATGTCCGCGTGGATCGGGACGGTGGCGAACATCACGTTAATCTTTAGCACACTCAGTTATTTCTTCCCGATCTTTTCGGCAGAGCATCGGGCGTTTCGATTGATTATGAGCGCGATCGTGATTTGGGGGCTGTTCTGGATCATCTCGCGAGGGATGAGAGAAGCGGCCCTCCTCAATATCGTCACGACGATCGCGAAGCTCGTCCCAATCTTTTTATTTATCATCCTTATCTTGTTCGCTTTCCGGATCGACACGTTCCAAATCGACTTTTGGGGTCAGTCGGGCTTCAGCTGGTCACAGGTGTTCCCGCAAGTGAAATCGACGATGCTCGTAACGTTATGGGCGTTCGTCGGGATTGAAGGAGCAGTCGTCTTGTCATCACGGGCTCGTCATAAACGGGACGTCGGTCGGGCGACGGTGATCGGACTCGTCGGAACGCTTGTCATTTATATGATGATCTCGATTTTATCGTTTGGGGTGATGACCCAGGAACAACTCGCGGCACTTTCGGAACCGTCGATGGCGTACGTGCTCGAGGCCGTCGTCGGACCAGTCGGTGCGACCATCATCAACATCGGACTCCTCGTCTCGCTCTCGGGTGCCCTGCTCGGGTGGACGATTCTCGCGACGGAGATTTCGTACGTCGCGAGTCGTGACGGCGTGTTCCCGAAACTGTTCAATCGACTCAATCGAAATGAGACGCCGGTGAGCGCCTTGTTCATCACGCAAGTCTTCACACAACTCGTCACGATCATCGCTCTCTTTTCGGAACAGACGTACTTGGTGCTCTCGAGTATCGCCGGCATCGCGGCGCTCGTCCCATACTTGTTCTCGGCCTTGTTCGGTTGGAAAGAGGCACGGCGGACCGGAACACGCCCGATGCTCGTCATGTCGGGGATTGCGACGGTATATGCGGCCTGGCTCCTCTATGCGTCAGGCGTCGAGTATATGCTCATCGCCATGATTTTGTACGCGCCGGGCGTGTTCGTTTTCATGTTGGCCGAGCGCGAACAGGGCCGTCCGTTCCTGAGCCGTCTGCAATATATGATTGCGGTCGTCATCCTGTTGGCGGCCACGTACGGCGTCTATGGACTATGGACGGCCACGATCAGCCAATAAAAAAAGTCATCGAACGTCGTGAAGACGTCCGATGACTTTTTTTATTGCTTTCCGCCCGTTAACAGGCGAACGACTTCGATTGGAGGCATCGGCTTGGCGTACAAGAAGCCTTGGAACGAATCGCAGGCAGTTTGCTTCAAATGATCGAGCATCTCTTGGTCCTCGACGCCTTCGGCGACGACGTGCAGATGTAGGCTCTTGCCGAGATGGACGATGACATCGAGCAAGTGCGACTTCGAGGCGAGCCAATCGTCTAAAAAGACTTTATCGATTTTCAGCTCGTCGACCGGGAACGACTTCAAGTATTGGAGTGAAGAGAATCCAGTTCCAAAGTCGTCAATCGACAGGCGATAGTCGAGCCGCTTGATTTGATTCATCCGGGCGATGATTTCATCCGTCTGTTGCATGACGAGACTTTCCGTGATCTCGAGAATGATGTCGGACGGATTTAAATTGAGCTGTTGCTTGATATTTCGGAGCGTATTGATGAAGCTGTCGCTCCGGAATTGGTTCGGTGAAATGTTGACAGCCATCGACAACGGATAATCGACGAGTCGTTGCCATGCTTTCAACTGTTTGGCGGCCTCAAGGATGACCCAGTTATTAATCGGGACGATCAGCGCCATCTCCTCGGCGAGCGGGATGAACTCCGACGGCGGGATTTGACCGAGTTCATCGTGATGCCAACGGAGAAGCGCCTCGAACCCGATGAGCCGGTCGGTCTTCAACTCGAACTTTGGTTGATATTCCAAATAAAAGTGTTTTTCCTCGAGCGCTTGATAGAGCGCTTTTTCGATATGGATTTGACGTGAGAACGCGTCGTCCATGTCTTTCGTGACGAACTGAATCGTGCCGACGCCAATCCGTTTCCCTTTGAACAAGGCGCTCTCGGCACGCGTATATAGTTCTTCTAATGAAGATGTGGCCGATGGATAGAAGACACAACCGATGGAAATCGACACCATGATCGAGTGATGATAAATCCGGAACGGTCGTTGCAGTTCATGTTGCAATTGACGCAGCAACTGGAACACTTCCTCTTTCGACTCTTCAAAGAACAGAAGTCCAAACAAGCCGCCCGACGGATGGAACATGACGCTCGTCTCGGGCATGAACTGAGTGGCCCGGTCTTTGATTTGGATGAGTAGTTCGTTGCCAACACGAGAGCCAAACGATTCGTTGATGATTTTAAAGCGATCGATGTCGAACAAGGCGACATGGACCAAACCGTCCACTTGATCGACAGTTTTTAGGACGTGGGCATATTGGCGAAGCCACCCTTTTTTATTCAATAGACCGGTCAAATCGTTATGATAGGCGAGGTAGTTGACCTCTTGCTCGAGCCGTTTTTTGTCCGAGACGTCAAACCCGAAGGCGGTGTATTGCACGACTTCGCCTTCTTCGCTCAAGATTGGGACGACCGTCAAATTGAGCCAGCACGTGTTCGCCGTATGACGTTCCGAGCGGATGGGCATCTCGCCGTTCCAAATACGGTCGGTCGTAAGCGCTTGAAGCACGTCCTCGGCGATTGGGTCATTCTCGAATGACGGATGGATGAGCTCGAACCAATTACGACCGATAAATTGGTGATCAGGGGCCCCGATCAATCCGCATAACAACGGGTTGATCTCGGTGATTTCCCCATACGCGTTCGCAGCCAGATAATAGGTCGACTGCTCAATCATCGCCTGAAAATGATGGAGTAAGTTGAACTGTTCCGTGCTGATGAGCGGACTAAACCCTTTAGGTAAAAAGGCTAAAAAATAGCCGGTGAAATCGTTGATGGAGAAGGATTGTAAATAGGCGGTCGCATAGACGACCGAACCGTTTTTATGTTTGAACGGCGTCATCGCCGTCGTCGAGAACGGATATTGAAGGAGCAGTGGCGACCACGTCTCGAGCGTATGCTCTAAGTGCTGGACGACCGGGAGCGGGTGGTGAAGGACCTCGTCCCGTTCCCATCCGAAGAGCGTTTCCGCATGCTCGTTCCAAAGAAGGACGTTGCCGTCGAGGTTGATGTAACAGCATGGGACAGATAAAGCATCGATGAACTCGTCAATCGGCAAATCGCGCAATGAAGCCACAGCATTTCCTCCAATCTACATCAAATGAATCGTACTCTACGTTCAGTGTACCTTATTTTCCCAACCCGAGGAATGGGCAAGTTGGTCGTTGTCAAAAGAAAGACGGTCATCATATACTGAAGGAGTAAGATAGTTTTTTGATAAGGGGGAAATCAAATGTCAAAGACACAAGAAGTGATTGAATTGACAGAGAAGTTCGGGGCGCACAACTATCATCCACTTCCAATCGTCATCTCGGAAGCGAAAGGGATCTGGGTGACGGATCCAGAGGGGAACCGCTACATGGATATGTTGAGTGCCTATTCGGCCGTCAACCAAGGTCATTGTCATCCGAAAATCATCCAAGCGCTAAAAGATCAGGCGGATAAAATCACGCTGACGTCACGTGCGTTTTACAATGATCAACTCGGTCGTTTCTACAAAAAAGTGGCAGCGCTTACAAACAAAGAGATGGTGTTGCCGATGAACACGGGTGCGGAAGCAGTCGAAACGGCTGTCAAAGCATCACGTCGCTGGGCGTATGAAGTGAAACAAATCCCAGGCCAAGCGGAAATCATCGTCTGCTCGGGCAACTTCCACGGCCGAACGATGGCGGCGGTGTCGATGTCGACAGAAGCGGAATATCAACGCGGATTCGGGCCGCTATTGCCAGGGTTTAAAGTCGTGCCGTACGGTGACATCGATGCGTTCGAGGCGGCCATCACTGAAAATACGGCGGCGTTCATCGTCGAACCGATTCAAGGCGAAGCCGGGATTATCATCCCACCGGTTGGTTACTTGAAACGTGCCAGTGAGCTCTGCCAGCAGCATAACGTGTTGTTTGTGGCCGATGAGATTCAATCGGGGCTCGGTCGCTCAGGCAAATGGTTCGCCATCGAATGGGAAGATGTGGAGCCGGATATGTATATTCTCGGAAAAGCGCTCGGGGGCGGCGTATTCCCGGTATCATGTGTCGCAGCCAATGAGAGCGTCTTGAGCGTATTCAATCCAGGGTCGCACGGGTCGACGTTCGGCGGGAACCCGCTCGCGGCAGCCGTGTCGATCGCGTCGCTTGAAGTGTTAGAGGAAGAACAACTGCCACAACGTTCACTTGAACTCGGGACGTACTTCATGGACCGATTGAAATCGATCGACAATCCACTCATCAAAGATGTACGTGGGCGCGGTCTGTTCATCGGAATCGAATTGACAGAAGCGGCACGTCCTTATTGTGAAGCGCTCAAAGAGCGCGGTCTGCTCTGCAAAGAGACGCATGAGACGGTGATTCGTTTGGCGCCACCACTCGTCATCACGAAAGAAGAGCTCGATGAGGCGTTCGAGGCGATTTCGGCCGTGTTCGCACCAGCCGCTATTTCGTGATTGCGCATCGCTTGTTATAATGAATACAGACTCAAACACCTGTCTCGCGACGTGCTCGCGGCAGGTGTTTTTTTGAAGGGAGACGGGGCCATGCTCTATGTATACGTCGGCTTGGCGGGAGCGCTCGGTGCCTTGGCACGTTATGGAATCGGGACAGGCATCGAGACGTTTTGGATTGGTATGTTTCCGCTCGGGACGCTGCTCATCAATTTATCAGGAAGTTTCGCGCTCGGTTGGCTGACACACTTTCTGTTTCGGTCCGGACGCCTCTCCCCGAGTGTCGTCACCGCGGTCGGGACAGGGTTCATCGGCTCGTTTACGACGTTCTCGACATTCAGTGTGGAGACGATTGAATTGCTAGAGGCTGACGCATTCGGTTCAGCTCTGCTTTATGTGACGCTCAGTCTCGGACTTGGGCTGTTCAGTTCATGGCTCGGATTTTGGTTTGGGCGGCGACGGTTCGATCGGGCTGTCATGCGAGAGGGGGGAGTACGATGACGCTTCTCGTCATCATGATCGGCGCGTTCTTCGGGGCGATGGCGCGATTCGGGGTCGGTCAGTTCGTCAAAACCCGGACGACATCGGCGTTCCCATGGGCGACGCTCATCGTCAATGTGACTGGTTCGTTTGGACTTGGGTATTTATACGTGGCGAGTGTTCACCAAACGCTTATGCTCGGTCTCGGTGTCGGCTTTCTCGGTTCGTTCACGACGTTCTCGACGTTCAAGCTCGAAGTGATGCGGTTCGTCGCCAAAGACTGGCTTCGTTTCGGGATGTATTTGCTTGCGACCTATGTACTTGGTCTGCTGGCAGCCTATCTCGGTTATCATCTGCCATGAAAAATCCCTCGGAAACTTGTTCCGAGGGATTTGTTTTATTCGCTAAGTTGCAGTTTTTCAGCACAAGATGGGCACGTGTTCTCGTAAGACTCGCACTGCTCATCCATCTGTTTTCCACATTCTTGACACGTCTTGTCCGGTAACTTCCGATAAAATTCGACGGAAGATTCAAGTCGGCTTGCCCATTCATTCATTGTAACTGCCCCCTTTATTTAAGTAACGTAGCTGTTATGTTGTTTTGATTGTATTATAACAGTAGTGTGTAAGTCAACAATAATATATAACAGATTTATAAATCGGATTTTGTTAGAATGAGAGTACAGAAAACGAGGTGAGACGGATGAAAGCACCCCAGTGTGAAACAATCGCCATTCAAAGTGAAGATGTGACGGTATTACAACGGGCACTGACAGACCTAGATGCGGTTCGAGTCAGTCGGTTGTTCAAGGCGTTCGCCGATCCGACCCGGCTCAAAGTGTTGTACGTCCTGACGTTAGAACGGGAACTGTGCGTCTGTGATGTGGCGGCTGTGATCGGACATTCAAACGCGACGGCGTCGCATCATCTACGGACGTTGCTCGAGCAAGGGCTTGTCAAATATCGAAAAGATGGAAAAGTCGTCTACTACTCACTCGACGATGATCACGTCCGACTACTCGTCGAGATTGCGATGGCCCACAGTGCCGAACAAATTGATACGTGACAAAGAGCCAGCTGGGATTCCAGTCGGCTTTTTTTCGGTTGTAATTGTGATGGAACAGCGTTACGATATATTCAAATGAACGTTTGAATGTAAAGGGGCGAGATAAGATGAAACGGGATGTATTACCTGTCGAAGGGATCACATGTACGAACTGTGCCGCCAAAATCGAGAAAAGCGTGACGGGAGAGGACGGTGTCGCCGCTTGTCAAATCGATTTTGCGACAAGTCGAATGATTATCGAATGGGATGATTCGAAGGATCGCACGAAGACGCTCCGCGCCATCGAAGCGACGATGGGGCGAATTGAACCGGGTGCACATTTTGTCAAAGACGAGGCGGAAGTGCCGATGTCGGGTCGCTTATTGTGGCGGTTTGGCGTCGCGTTCGCCCTGCTGCTCGTCGGTCTGTACACCGATTCGCTCTTTGTGTACGCGATTGCCTATGTGGTCGCAGGCTATGACGTCGTCTATGCCGCAATTCGTAACGTATGGCATCGGGAATGGTTTGATGAAAAATTTTTAATGACGATTGCGACGATCGGTGCGATTGCGATTGCGGAGTATCCGGAAGCGGTCGCCGTCATGCTGTTCTACCAGCTCGGTGAATACTTCCAAGCACGGGCCGTCCACGCCTCGCGACGGTCGATTCAATCGCTGTTGAACATGAAACCGACGATTGCGCGCGTGTTCGAAGATGGACGTGAAGTAGAAAGACGTCCTGAAGAGGTCGCGGTCGGTAGCATCATCATCGTTCGAGCAGGCGAACAGATCCCGATGGACGGTCGTGTGCTGCGAGGCTCGAGCTCATTGGATACGGCGTCGCTGACAGGTGAGTCGTTACCACGCCCGATCGGTCCCGAGGAAGACGTCCTTGCGGGAATGGTCAACCTTGACGGGCGGCTCGAAGTACGAGTCGAACGCCCGGCGACTGAATCGAGCCTGCAAAAAATGATTGCCCTCGTCGAACAAGCGAGCATGAACAAGGCGAGAACGTAACAGATGATCACACGGTTGGCGAAAGTATACACGCCGGTCGTCGTCGTGCTCGCGGCGGTCGTCGCATTTGTTCCACCACTGTTTGTCGGAAATCTCGAGGAATGGGTATACCGGGCCTTGATTTTCCTCGTCATCAGTTGTCCATGCGCCTTGGTGATTTCGATTCCACTCGGCTATTTTGGTGGGATTGGAGCAGGTTCACGGCGGGGCATCCTAGTGAAAGGCGGCGAATATTTAGATGTGCTCGCCGAAGTCGATACGGTCGTATTCGATAAGACCGGTACGCTCACGACCGGCCGCTTTGAAGTGACCGATGTCGTGACAAACGGGGAGCTGACGACAGACGAGTTGCTTCAGCTTGCCGCCCGTGTTGAGATGGCCTCCACGCATCCGCTCGCAAAAGCAATCGTCGAGCATGCGGGTCCGGTCGCACCGTTCTCGATGATTCAAGAAGAACCGGGATACGGGTTGATGGCGATCGACGGTGAAAACCGCATTTACGTCGGCAGCGCCCGCTATGTTCAAAAGTTGGGTTATCCAACCCCGGCGGAGACATCGGGGACGATCGTCCATATCGTCAAAAATGACCATTGGCTCGGCCGAATCGAGTTGAGAGACAAAGTGAAGCCAGATGCGCAAGAAACGATTCAAGCTTTGAAGCGCTATGGTTATCAGACGGTCATGTTGACCGGGGATCGGCAAGAAGTCGCAGCCGCCGTCGGTTCGGCAATTGGAATCGATGAAGTGAGAAGCGAATTGCTTCCGCATCAAAAAGTCGCAGAAGTCGAACGGTTGGCGGCAACTGGCAAGGTCGCTTTTGTCGGTGACGGATTGAACGATGCGGCGGCGCTCGCACGAGCCGATGTCGGACTCGTGATGGGCGGCGTCGGGAGTGATGCAGCGGTCACGGCAGCCGACCTCGTGCTGATGAACGACGCTCCGCGAGACGTCGTGGCAGCGATTGAATTAAGTAAGCGGACACGGCGGATTGTTTGGCAAAACATCACGTTCGCGTTCGGTATGAAGGCGCTCTTCCTCTTGCTCGGTCTCTTCGGACTAGCCTCGATGTGGGAAGCCGTGTTTGCTGACGTCGGGGTTGCCTTGCTCGCCATCGGGAACGCCGCACGTCTCATTCATTCCAAATAAAAAGACCTCACAATGGAAATTGAGGTCGAGGGATCGTCTCATTGGAGACGGTCTTTTTTTCGTGTTTTGAAGAGGAGAAACAGCAAAACGAGCAGTGCGGCGATGAGCAAGATGGCAATCGACGTGAGGGCTTGAATCAACACATCGATTTGATTCTCGGTCGCGACGAGTTGTTTGCGGATGTCTTCATACTGTAGTTTCTTCAATGCGCGCAAATCTTCGAGGATCGTTTGGCGCTGATCGGTCATCGTCTCGGCTAGCTCGGTCGCGGCCTCGAGATCGCCGCGCTCATATAAGACAAGCACTTCGGCGGCGCCTTGCTCCCATATTCCGTCACGGTAAAGCAAATCAATCAGCGAGCTCGGTGTGCGCGGGTCGTTCGTGATCGACGTCTTCAACTCTTCAGCTTGCTGGGACATACTGTAATACGATTCTAAAAAACGTCGGTCTTCGTAGGCGAGCAACCCGCGAATGGCGTTGGCTCGTTCAATGTTAAAATACATGATCTCTTCGATGGCATCATAGGAATCGAGGCGTTGACTATGAATCGACTCGAGCTGATGTCTCGTGTCTCGAAGTTGAAACCCAAAACCCGCAAGGATCAGCGCGGATAAAAGTGACAACAAGATGAGTAAGGTCAGCCATTTCTGTTGGGACACGGTCATCCCTCCTTCCATACAATCGTACAATATTTACCGATTTCGTCGCAAAATATTTTTTTGGAAAAGGAAAATTTCGGGTAAAGGTATAAATATATAGTAAAGCGTTTCTTGTTATCGTTTACAATGAAATGAGGAACGATTTCATTCATAAGGAGAATACACATGCCAGAGAACTCATCGTTACACAAGTTACACCAGGTCTTGAAAGAAAAACGAACGAACATGGAATACGACATTCCGGCCTTGTGGAACCGCCTGCAATTCCCTTCAGAGCCTGTCCGAGATGGCGTCGAACGGGTCAATCCTTACGATTTTTTAATCGAGACGATTGAAAAAGCGATTCTCCCGCATGCGGTCGACGGACGGGATTATCATCAGTCGGTCGCCCAAGCGGATGGATATCTTCAAACGGGCGGCGATTGGATCAAGCGTGCCTCCGTCTATTCGATGCAAGTCCGGACCTCGACGTCATGGGATCATGATGGTTCAGGTTATGTCGAGATGGAGAACTCGGTCGGGATGAAGGACACGGGAACGTTCGTCAAAACGCTCGCGCTAATCCCGCACTTGCTTTATATGGGAATTGACACGTTGTTCCTATTGCCGATCTCGCAACATAGCCACAAAAATAAAAAAGGCGAATTTGGTTCTCCTTATGCCGTGCAAGACTTCTTTGGAATCGATGAAGAACTGAAAGAGACGTTGACGGGAGACGGGTTGACGGTCGAAGAAGAGTTCGCCGCGTTCGTCGAGGCGTGCCATATGGTCGGGATTCGTGTCGTCATCGATGTCATCCCGCGCACATGCGCCCGTGACAACCGTCTCATTCTAGAAAACCCGGAATGGTTTTATTGGATCCCGGTGACGGAACTCGACTACTATCACCCGCCGCACGTGCCCGGTATCGGAGAAAACGTAAAACCAGAGCACGCTTTCTTGCCAATGATTTACGGGTCGGAAGACGTATGGGCGCATTTGCGTCGCTTCTCGATGGCGCCGAACCTCGTTGACGCGGACAAGTGGGAGACGGTGAAGACGTACTTGCTCGAGCACCCGGAAGAGAACTTGCTCGCGGTCATCGAGCGTGAGTTCGGTTTGACGACCGCTCCAGCTTTTTCGGATTGTATCAATGACCCGCAACCGCCATGGTCGGACGTCACATACTTCCGTCTGTTTCTCGATCATCCGACAGCGGCAGCGCCTTACGTCAGCGAGGCGAACTTGGCTCCGTACATTCTGTTCGATTCGATCAAGTCGAATCAATTCCGGGGCGATCAAATCAATGAGCCGCTATGGGCGATGCTCGCCGATATCATCCCGCACTACCAGCGCGAATTTGGAATCGATGGGGCCCGCATCGATATGGGTCACGCCTTGCCGGTCGATTTGGCACAACGAATCCTTCAACAGCCACGCGCACTCGACGCCAACTTCAGTTTCATCGCTGAAGAATTGATCGAAATCGGAGCGTGGGCAGCGAAAGAAGCGGGCTATAACATGATTATCGGCTACGGGTTCTATAAAGAACCTCGATTCGATACGCATGAGACACACCAGTTCATTTATGACTCACGTTTCTTACCGTTGCCGGTGTTCGCGGCCGGAGAGACAGCGGACACGCGCCGCGTGGCGACACGGGACGGGGGACGGCAAGCGAGTCGCTTGCTCACTGTGTTGAACGGCTTCGTGCCGAACGGGGTCCCGATGACGAACTCGGGGCTCGAACTGTATGAGACGCAACCGATGAACACCGGGCTCGACTGCCGACCGGAAGAAGCGTACCAACTCTTCCCGACCGATCCGTACTTTGGTAAGCTCGCCTTCTTCGACGCGTATCAGTTCCATTGGGATCACCCGGAACGAGACGAGATGATCGAACTCATGCATCAAGTTGCCGAAGTGCGTCGTCGTTGGTTGGACGTCCTCGTCAACCCGAGTCATTTCGAACCGCTCGCGATGACGCACATGGATGCGCCGTTCATCGGCCTCGCTTGGCTGCGTCCGGATACGAACGAGACGCTCCTTGTCGTTGCCAACACGAGCATGCATCATCCGCTGCAGGGGAAAGTCCCGCTCGACGGGGTGCGCCGCCGTAACTGGAACGCAAGCCGTTTCGCCGAGATGGTCTACTCACCGACGTCATGGCCGTATGCCGAGCACTCGTTCGATGAGAATTGGGACCTGTGGGTCGATTTGAAGCCGGGCGAAGTCAAAATTTATGAGATGAAATAAGCAAATGCCCCGAACCGGTAAACCGATTCGGGGCATTTTTTGTCACATCGTCTGCTTCATGTAGTAGATGACAAACTCATCGAGCGGCATCGGCTTCGCATAGCGATACCCTTGCATCGAATCACAGCCGATCTTTCGTAAGAAGTTCTCTTGATATTCTGTCTCGACCCCTTCGGCGACGAGTGCCATCCCAAGTTGTCGGGCCATGGCGACGATCGTCGCGGTGACGGTTTGATACTCCCGGTTCTCTTCGAGTTGCATCGTGAACTCGCGCGGAATCTTTAACTCGTCAATCGGATAGCGGACGAGATAGGCGAGTGAGCTGTAGCCGGTCCCGAAGTCATCGATTGACAGTTTGATGCCGAGCGCCTTGAGTTCGAGGATCCGTGTCAACACCCGGTCGGAATGGTGGGCGGCGACGGTCTCGGTCAATTCGAAGTTGAGTCGGCTCGGTTCGATTGGAAAGCGCTCAAACAAAGTCGTCAAATACTCGATTAAATGTTCATCGAACAATTGACGGACGGAGAGGTTGACCGACAATTTCGGCAAATTGATGTCTCCTTGCTCGAAGGCGTACATCAATTGGAACGTCTCATGGATCATCCAGCGACCGAGATCGTGGATGTGGCCCGTCTCCTCGGCGATCGGGATGAATTGGCTCGGCGGGATGAAGACCCCATCGCGTTGCCAGCGCATGAGCGCCTCGGCCCCGATGATGGCTTTCGTCGAGGCGTCGACTTGAGGCTGAAGGTAAAGCGAGATCTCGCCTTTTTCAAGGGCGGTGTCGAGCCCTTCCATCAACAGCTTGCGTTCTTCTTTATCCGCACGCAGCTCTGGCGCGAACAGGACGGTCTCATTACGTCCCTTGTCCTTTGCCTTGTACATCGCGAGGTCTGCGTTTGAGAGCAAGTGCTTGAGCGTCGATCCGTGGTCGGGATAGCGGACGATGCCAATCGACGCATGGATCTCGACGAGCGTTCCGCCCATAAAGTAAGGCGGGCGATAGACGAAGCGTCGCAACCGTTCGACTAACATCTCATCATCATCATGTTCGGCGACGACGATGAACTCGTCACCGCCGAGCCGTCCCGCGTACTCGTTCGGCAACAAGGCACCTCTTAGTCGTTTGCCGATGTGTTGCAGCAATTCATCGCCCATATGATGGCCGAACTGGTCGTTGATCTCTTTGAAGCCGTCCAGGTCGGAGAACATGAGCGAGAATCGTCGTCCTTCGGCGATGAGCCGTTCGATTTGTTCTTGCAACGCGTAACGGTTGTGTAGTCCCGTCAAACTGTCATGATTTGCTTGATAGTAGATTTGTTCTTGTTGCACGATCATTTGGGTGATGTCTTTGACGATGGCATAAATGCCTTCGACTTCCCCGTCGATAATCATCGGGATGTTCATCAGCTGCCAAACTCGCTTCGCCCCGTCCTCGGTGACGACATCGACGTCGAGCGTACGCGGGCGACCGTTCTTCAAATCATGCAATACGGTCGCATAGGCGGACCGGTCTTTTTGTTCGATGATATCTAATATGTTGGAACCGATGAGTGTCTCTGTGTCATGACCGAGCACCGAGCTGCCGGCCTCGTTCACGGACAACACTTCACCGTGAAGGTCGAACAAGAAAATCGGTTCGGCATGATAGGCGAACAGGGACCGATACTGTTGCTCCCGAATTTCAAGCTCATGTGCTTTCGTCGTCACTGCGACTTCAAGGTCAGTGTTGACGGTATGTAAGCGGTGGCTGATCAAGGCATTTTGCTTGGCGACGACGAACTGACGAATGAGTAGCAACAAGACGGCATTCGCGGTCATCGAATCGAGCACGGATGTACCGAGCAACCGATCGGAGGCGAGCATGAACAGCATGACGATTGTGCTATAGACGACGTAATCGAACACGGAGTCATGGACGAGCGCGTCCTCGGTCGATTCATCAAACACGTAACTGATGGAAATGATGAAAATACTGGTCACTTGAAGCAAATGAATTAACTCGTGGCCGATGCCGTTGAAGATGAGCAATTGGTTCAAAATCGAAGTGGTCGTGAAGCCAAGAACGCCGACCAATAACAATACGCGGAAGCTCTGACCTGCCGAAGTGATTCGATTCAAGTAGAGAAAGCCGAGCATCATGTACAGACTGATCAACACCATCTGTTCTTCAAACCCATTCAAGTTGGCGGCATAGCTCCCGTTCTCGCTCGAATAAATGAACAGATGCATGGCGCCGATCAACAGAAAACTGAGCAAGGCGAAGATATCAAACGTTCGCAGTTTCAATGTCCGAATCTCAATCGACTGGGTGATCACGATCAACGACATGATTAAATAAAAGAAGTTTTGGATGAACGGCATAAGCTCAATTCCAGTTGACATGACGAAGTGATGACCGACTAAATAGGCGATGAAACAAACATTTCCGGCGCTAATCAGTAAATGGATGTAGCGACGCATGCCGCGATTCCGAAGGACGGCGGTGATGCTGAAGGCAGTCGCGATGAGCGTGACCGCCGTAAAATAGACGAACAAACTCGTCTCCCTCAAGTCATAAGGGGTGAACAGGATCAATAAAAGGCCGAGAAAAAAGGTCCCGACGAGCAAAGCGGGGACTGTTTGGCGCAACGAGTGGTTGGTCAACTCATGCACCTCCTTCTGTATATGTCTAAGAGGCTCATCATTATTATCGGATTGTTTATGGATTTGTTACACCAAAAAAATCGACAGCAAGCTGCTGTCGATTACAAGGTATACGAATGCTCTTTGAAGTTACCGACGACCGAATCGATTTCCGAGACGGTGACGAACGCTTCCGAGTCGATATCGGAGACGATTTGACGTAGTTTTGGAATTTCATTGTTTTGCACGACGACGTACAACATTTTCTTCGAGTCGTTCGAATAACCACCGGTTGCGTCCATGATTGTGACGCCGCGCTTCAAGTTTTGCTTGATGACGAGGTTGATTTCATCGGCTTTCTTACAGATGATGAAGCACTGCTTTTGTGCCGAGAAGAATCGGTGAATCGTCAACAGCGTCCGCGACCGGACGAAACTGAGCACGAGCGCGTACATGACCGCTTTAATATCGAACGTGATGAACACGAGAATATAGACGATGATGTCTTGCGTCAAAAAGATCTTAGGGAGCGATAAATTGCGGTTGTTCGTGTAAATGACTTTCCCGAGAATATCTAGGCCACCGGTCGAGGCACCTGCGAATAACAGCAAGGCAAGTCCGAGACCGGAGACGATTCCGCTGAACACCGAGGCGACGAGCGGGTCGTCGAGCGGGGTCGGCGGGATGAGCACGGGCAACGTATCAATCAAGATAGATGATAAGACGACGACGAGCCCGGTCATGAGAATGAACCGTTTCCCCAGATATTTAATCCCGACGATAAAGAGCGGGATATTCAACACGAGTTGCGTGAATCCGATCGGTGTGCCGAACAGCTCGTTGATGATCAAGGTGATCCCGACGATGCCCCCGGACCCGATCTCGTTTGGTTTGAGCAATAAGCCGACAAAGATCGATTGTAGAATCGTTCCGGCGATGATGAACAAAGTCGTCTCGACGGCGATTCGTTTTCTTGATTTTGCGTACATAGATGATGGCTAGGCGCCATACGCCCCCTTTGAAATAAACTCACTCAAGCGTACTCCGATGGTGGAGGAATTTCAAGCGCCGAACGATTACAATTCGTTGTGGAAGCGGTCGATATCGCTTGCGAGCTGTTCATGCACGTAATCGATGACTTGAGCGTCATCGAATAAGCCGAGTGGGGCGTCGTCCGGAATCGCATCGAATGGGGATACGAAGTATAAGACGGCCGCAACGAGGGCATGTTGTTTGTCCGGCTGCATCTCGAACTGGTGATTATAGACGGCACGCAACATGTTGAGTAACTGTTTCATTTGGAAGTAGAGCGTCAGTTCTTCTTCTCGCTCGATATTGCTAATCTCGTTTGAAGCGACGTCGACCGTCACTTTAGCGAGAGCGAGTTCGCCTTGGACCAAGAGGTCACCTAATGTTTCATTGTCGGTATAGTCCTCGGTCGCGCTCGTTAAAAAGTGTGTGTACGTTGTTTTCCAATCTGACATGTATATTCCTCCTTCTATCTTCATCTACTAATATGCCCGTTTTTGCGATTTGGTTGCAACTTTTCCGAAAATTTAAGAAAATAGAAATAAGTGAAAAAGGAGGAACTGTACATATGTCTACTGTAACCATGCCGACTGAGGCAGAATTTGCCCGCTACGCTGAGCTTGCCGTCAAAAAAGGCGTCAACATTCAGCCGGGCCAACAGCTCGAAGTCCGAGCTGATATTAGCCAAGCACCGCTCGTCCGTCAAATCGTGAAAGCAGCTTACGCGGCTGGCGCGAAACAAGTGTATGTCAACTGGAGCGACGAAGAGACGACGAAAGTCCGTTACTTCAACGCCCCAGCGGATGCCTTCAAAGAATACCCGGAATGGCTCAAGGCCCGCTTTGAGCAATTGGCCGAAGAGAAGACGGCATTCCTATCGATCGTCAGCGACGACCCGGACGCACTGAACGGCGTCGAGTCGTCACGCATCGCGGACTCGAACCGTGCTGCCGGCGTGGCGCTCGCGAAATGGCGCAAATATGTCATGAGCGACAATGTCAGCTGGTCAATCGTTGCTGGCGCTTCGGAAGCATGGGCGAAGAAAGTCTTCCCAGACCGTGAAGATGCCGTACCAGCCCTTTGGAAAGCGATTTTCGAAGCGACACGCATGGACCAACCGGATGTGGTCGCGGCGTGGGATACGCATGACGCATCGCTCCGTGAACGCGCGACGTTACTCACGAACAAGAAGTACACGAAGCTCCATTACAAAGCACCGGGCACGGAGCTGACGATCGGTTTGCCGAAGAAACACGTCTTCCTTGGCGGCGGTGGTCCGAACATCGACGGTGTCGATTTCATCGCCAACATGCCGACCGAAGAAGTGTTCACGCTCGCCGATAAAGATTCGGTCGAAGGTCACGTGTCGAGCACGAAACCGCTCAGCTATAGCGGCAATTTGATCGATGGGTTCACGCTCTGGTTCGAAGGCGGGAAAGTCGTGAAGGCGGAAGCGAAACAAGGACAACAGGCACTCGATGAGTTGTTGAACCTCGATGAAGGGGCGCGTCGTATCGGAGAAGTCGCGCTCGTGCCGGACGACTCACCAATCTCGAACTCGGGTCTCCTTTTCTATAACACGTTGTTCGACGAAAACGCATCGTGCCACTTGGCGCTCGGACGCGCGTACTCGACATGTCTCGAAGGCGGACCGCAAATGTCAGCCGAAGAGCTCGCCGAGAACGGTGCGAACGACTCGATGACACACGTTGACTTCATGATCGGCTCGGCCGAGATGAACATCGATGGCGAACTCGAAGACGGTTCACGCGAAGCCATCATGCGTGACGGCAACTGGGTCATTTAATCAAGCAAGAGACGAATCCCTTCGTGGAATTCGTCTCTTTTTTCATGTCAATTCATAGAGGAAGGCGAGGGCGTTCGGTAGTCGACGCCGCCATGCGATCTCGTTATGGACGGCACCGGGCTCGACTTCATAGCGGAAGGCGATCCCTGTTCGCGCGACCGTCTCGACGAGTTTCGCATTCGTATAAAGGTAATCCTCGGGCGTGATCGGTCCGCTCGTCTCGTTCGTCCCGATGTCCATATAGAGACGCGCCGTCACATCGGCCTGCTTCACTTCCCGAATGAGGGAGTCGAGATTGGCCCAAGCGGCTGTCGAGAGCGAGCCGACGCGCCGGATGGACGGATAGGCCGTCATCATATAGAGCGAGATGACCCCGCCCATCGAGCTGCCCATCACGCCGACGTCGTCCGGGTCGGTCGCGTAGCGCTCATCAATCCACGGCTTCAACTCTTGCATGAGCCAGTCGGCGTAAGCACGCCCTTTACCCCCGAGCGTGGGCCGTGTCTTGGCGAGTTCCGGTCCGATCCGCCGGTATAGCATCTCATCCTCATAAAATGAATACTCATCGTAGCGGTCGAGCCAGTCTGGGGCACTCGCGATGGCGACGACCATGAGCGGCAATTGTAAGTCCTCGATGTGGCGGTCGATCGACCAACCTTCGCCGATTGTGGCGGTCTTGCCGTCGAACACGTTTTGACCGTCGTGCATATAGAGGACCGGGATCCGCTTGTCAGCCGAAACAAAGTCGGGACGATAGACGCGGACGATCCGTTTCCGGCCGCGTGTCGTCTCGGTCGGTAACGTAAAGCTGAATTGCTCAAGCATATAAAGCGCTCCTTTCCCATTCACTGTCTCCATTTTGCCGGGTGGAACCGGGGAATGCAATCCGCACACTTGACTACCTACCGTTCGTTAGGTAAGGTGGTGAGAGAGAAAGGGGACGATCTTTGATGAATACGAAACAACGAATCGAACTGGCGGCGCGGCGCCGGTTTGCGCTTGAAGGATATGAAGGCTTGTCGCTCGCCTCGCTCGCTGAGGATGTCGGCATCAAAAAGGCGTCGCTATACGCCCATATCGAAGGGAAAGAACAACTGTTCAAGCAAGTCGTCGAGGACATGGGGAACCGTTATGCACACATCTGGCAGGAGGCACGGGACGCTTCCGTTGACGCTGCGCCGCTCGAGCGGATCGAGGCGATCGTCGAGGCGTTGATTCGCTTCTTTGAAGAGGAAGAGACGTGGATGCTGACGAAGCGGATGTTGCTCGTCCCACCGCCCGAGTTGCGATTGTTCATCGAGACGACGCTCGGTTCGGTCGAGACGGAATTGCAAGCGTTCGAGAAAGAACAGTTTCGATTGGCGATGGAACAAGGCGCCTTACCCGAACAGTCACTCGAGGACGTGTATGACGCGTACTATTGTTTTCTAGACGGGGCGCTTCTTTCGCTCTTCACGCTTGAGACGAATCGCGTCAAACGGCAACGGGCCGCATTCACGATTTTCAAGAAAGGAGTCGGTTGGACATGAAACAAGATCAACTAGCCTGGGTTTGGCTCGTGCTCGCCGGTCTGCTCGAAATCGTTTGGGCGACGACGATGAAGCTGTCGAACGGGTTCACGGTGCTCGGTCCGAGCGTGATGACGATTCTATTATTGATTGTGAGTTTTGGATTGTTGGCGATGTCGTTCCGCACCTTACCGGCGGGGACGGGATACGCCGTCTTTACCGGCATCGGAGCCGTCGGAACGGTCATCGTCGGGGCGCTCTTGTTCGACGAGGCGCTCACCGGGATGAAGCTCGTCTTTATCATCACGCTTCTGATCGGTGTGGTCGGACTGAAACAAGTGACGGGAGGTGAGTCGGCATGAGTTGGGTATTTTTGATTGGTGCGGGTCTTGCTGAGATGATGGCCGTCTTTTGGATGGGTAAATCAAAAGGCTATCAGATTGTTAAATGGTCGATCTTGTCGGTCGGAACGTTTGCCTTAAGCTTTTATTTATTGTCGCGTTCGCTCGAGACGCTCCCGCTCGGATTGGCGTATTCGATTTGGGTCGGGATTGGGGCGGCCGGCGGGGTCGTGCTCGGCATGCTGTACTTGAACGAATCCCGGGACCGGTGGCGCATCTTCTTCTTATTGCTTATTATCGGAAGCGTCATCGGATTGAAAGTTGTCGCGTGATCAGGATTAGCTTCGAATAAAAACGGGAATTGAATAGTTCAGACTGTGAACGAAAGGGGCGGGGACGATGAGTCATATCAAACTGCAATCCGAGCGTCTACGACTCGAACCTTACACGATTGCTGATTTTTATTTCGTGAAATCGCTACTCCAAGATCCGCGCGTGATGCGTTTCATTAGCCCGGACGGAAAGCCATATACGGATGAACAGACGATCGAATGGTTCGAGCGCCAGTTGGCCCGCTATCAGACGGGTCGTCAAACCGGGTTGCTCAAATTGATGTCGCATGAAAATGACGAGCCGATCGGTCATGCCGGCACGTTGCTCCATGAACTCGACGGCACGATTGAACTTGAAGTCGGATATTGGTTGGCGCCGAAGCATTGGCATATGGGCTACGGACGCGAGGCAGCGGCTCGCCTTATGCGTCATGCATTCGAAGAAGGTGAGAAAGAGATCATTTCCTTGATTCATCCGGATAACGTCCCATCGCAACGAGTCGCGAAAGCGAACGGATTGCATTGGGACCGTGACACTGAGTATCAAGGCATGCTCGTCTCGGTATATGCCGGTGATTTAGAGCGGTTATGCCGCCATATGAAACGGGAAGAAATGACGCGTTGAAAAAAAGTAAAAAAAGTTTTAAAAAACAGTTGCCAAGGCATTAGTTTCTTGATATATTAATAGTGTCCTTAAGAGAGGACACGACCTGATTCTGTAGCTCAGCTGGGAGAGCGCTACCTTGACAGGGTAGAGGTCGCTGGTTCGAGCCCAGTCAGAATCACTTGGGTGCCAAACCCGATGCGAAACCCATAGGAACGTGGGTTTCCGCGACGCCACTTCTTGCGAGAAGTGGCTTTTTTTTGTTTTTCTTTCAATTGACAGTCTACATACACAGTTGGTATATTCCTCTCAATACATACAGAAACGGGGAATATTACAATGGTCTTAACCGGAACAATCGTCAACGCGGCGTTGATCGTGATTGGCACATTACTTGGACTTTTATTTCACCGCATCCCCGAACGAATGAAAGAGACGGTCACCGCAGCCATCGGTCTCGCCGTCGTCTTGCTAGGGATTCAAATGGGGATGAAGAGTGAGAACTTTTTAATCGTCATCGGCAGTCTCGTCATCGGGGCGGCGCTCGGCGAATGGTGGAAACTTGATGAGAAGTTGAACGAGGTCGGCTATCAATTAGAACGCCGACTCGGCGGCAAGAGCAAGTCGAGTATCGCCGAAGGCTTCATCACGGCGACGCTCATCTTCGTCATCGGGGCGATGGCGGTCATCGGTGCACTCGACAGTGGATTGCGCGGGGACCATGATGTCCTCTATACAAAAGGATTGATTGACGGCTTCACGGCACTCGTCCTTAGCTCGACGCTAGGGATTGGGGTCATGTTCTCGGCCGTCCCGGTTCTCTTATACCAAGGGGCAATCGCCTTGCTCGCCATCCAAATCATGAAGTTTATCCCGGAATCGCTCATGGATGACTTTATTTTAGAAATGACAGCGACCGGCGGCGTCATGATCGTCGCAATCGGTTTAAATTTGGTCGGCATCACTCGGATTCGCGTCGCGAATCTATTGCCGGGGATTTTGATGGTCGCCGTCATCGTCACCGTGTTACATATCTTTCAATGAACAAATGGACGGGCGCAAAAAACGCGCCCGTCCATTTTTGTATAGGTCATGACTTTTTTGAGTTGGAACGTAAAGCCTCGGTGATGAGTTGATCCCAGTCGGCGGCCTCACAGGATGATGTGCACGTCGGTTTGATCTCACAAGTGGCACATTTCCCGGCTTTTGCTTTTCGTGTGTATCGATCAAGCGCATAAACGGCGTATCCGAAGACGCCAAGGCCAATCAATAGATCAAATAAAGACATCTCATTTCCTCCTTGTCACGAAAATCCGAGTAGACGGCCGATTTGGTAGATGAGCAACGATACGACATACGCCACGCCTAATCCGTAAAGGCTAGCGACCCATGTCAGCTTGGCGCTTCCTACCTCACGCCGAATGACAGCAACGGTCGCCAGGCACGGCACATAAAGCAAGACGAACGCCATGAAGCTATACGCGCTCAACGGAGTGAACACGGGAAATAATGAAGCCGACAAATCGGATTCACTGACCGCATAGATGATCGCCATCGTCGAAACGACGACTTCTTTCGCCAAAAAACCGGTGATGAGTGCAGCGCCCGCTTGCCATGTCCCAAATCCGAGCGGTACCAACAACGTCGCGATGACGCCACCGACCATGGCGAGAAAACTCTCGTCCATCGGCACGTCGAACCCATTTGGGCCGGAATAA
The DNA here is from genome assembly GCF_018618135.1 of Exiguobacterium sp. s28. Taxonomy (NCBI): domain Bacteria; kingdom Bacillati; phylum Bacillota; class Bacilli; order Caryophanales; genus Exiguobacterium; species Exiguobacterium sp. s28. The sequence continues at coordinate 44,034 of NZ_JACSLL010000007.1, forward strand.
GCGAGCAACCAAATGAAGACGGAACCTCCAAAGATGAACGTACCGGCTTTTCGGACGAACCCTTTTGCTTTTTGCCACGTGCTGCGCCAAAGCGTCAACCCCTGAGGGACCCGGTAAGGAGGTTGTTCGACGATAAAGAGGCTATTTCGGTCTTCTGCGGCCAAGAGGGACGTAAAAATTTTAGCGATGATCAATGCCAAGATGATTCCTAACATATAGAGCGACAGGACGACGAGCGCTTGATTCGATGCAAAAAAGCTAGCAGCAAAGACGGCGTAAATCGGTAGACGTGCAGAGCAAGACATGAACGGTGAAATGAATATCGTCACCAGCCGTTCGCGCTCCTCCTCGATCGTTCGGGCGGCCATGATACCCGGGACGTTGCAGCCGAAGCCGATGATCATCGGGATGAAGCTTTTCCCGTTCAGTCCAACGAGTTGCATGAAACGATCCATGACGATGGCGACGCGCGCCATATATCCTGAGTCCTCTAAGAATGAGATGAAGAAAAAGAGCACAAAGATTTGCGGCACGAAGACGAGGACGCCGCCGACACCGGCGATCACACCTTCGATGATCAACGCTTGGATGAAGGACGAGGTCCCGAGCGTTTGTAACAACCAGCTCGTTCCCGATGTGAGGGGACCGGTCAACAATCCATCCAATACATCGGATAAGGGCGCGCCGACCCAGTTGAACGTGATATGGAACAAGCTATAGAGCACCGCGAAGAAAATCGGTAAGCCCCAGATCGGATGTGTGACGACGGCATCGATGCGATCAGTCAGCGTGACGCGCCGGGTATTCCGTTCCTCGACGACGTGCTGACGAACGTCTTTCGTCCACTCGCGTCTTCGTTCCGTGATATGGGCATGAGCGAAGCGACCGAGTTTCATTTCCAACGTCTTTCGAATCGCGAGGACGGTTGGTGCTGAAGACTCAAGTAGCTCGGAAATGACGCGGTTTCCAGCCAAGTATTGGACAGCGACCCAGCGGTCACGGTCGGAGCGGCCGATCGCGTCCAAAATTTGTTGAATCGCTCGTTCGGTATCTTGCCCGTAGTCAAGGATGAACGGGTCGCGTGGTTTCGATTGAAGCGAGGATAAAAGGACATCACAACCGGCTCCGGTGCGCGCTGTGATGGGGAAAATATCGACGTTCAACCGTTCGCGCAACCGTTCTAGATTGATGGTGATCCCCCGTCCTTCAGCGACATCGACCATGTTCAATCCGATTTGGAGCGGGCGCCCCATTTCGAGCAGCTGGAGCGTCAATTGTAAATTGCGTTCGAATTGTGAGGCGTCGATGATGTTGAACAGCCCATCGAACGGTTCCTGTAACAGAAACCTCGAGACGATCGCTTCGTCAGCCGACAGCGGGTCTAAGTCATAGACACCCGGCAAGTCGATTAGCTGCCCGATGTTGCCATGCAATTGTCCGACTTTCTGTTCGACGGTGACGCCGGACCAGTTTCCGACGTGGGCGAAAGAACCTGTCAATCGATTGAACAATGACGTTTTTCCGGTATTCGGGTTCCCGATGAGGGCGATTCGTTGGGTCATGGGACAATCACCTCGATTTGTTCGGCGTCACAACGACGAATCGCAATCATTTGTTGATGTTCGATTTGTTCGATGGTGAGCGGTCCGGATAGGATGGCCCGACGTTTGATCCGTATGGAACAGCCCTCATAAAACCCTAAAGCAATCATGCGACGGCGCAGACGATCATCAATTCTCGTCAAATCGGATATGAACACAGGCTGATGCAACGGAATGGCAAGTAGTGAACGCATTGAGATCTCTCCATATTCATTAAATGATAATTGTTCTCAATAAGTAGCATACCATGCCCTTTGTCGTTGGAAGTTCCCATAATATGTGGATTTTATGACTTATCGAGCATACGAAGGGAAACGAAAAAACACCCGCTAGACGTCAGAACGTAACGTTCGACTTCTAGCGGGCATTTCATTCAATGGTTACGTTCTTTCAATCGGTGCGTCAATCGCTTCATGGTCTTCTTTCGCGCTTTCACGTAGTGCGGAGGACATGACGTCAGCCAAGTCGCGTGTGCGAAGGACACCGACACCCCGATCGGTCGGACCGTCCGGCGCGGCCACATCTGCGATCAAGTCGTTCGTCGGCCGTGTCTCATGGAGGAGAAGCTCAGCTGATCCTTTCATCGCTTGGGCGACGATTTGACGGGCTGTCGTTTCGTCAAATCCTGCTTCCGTCAAGACCGGTGTCATCGACCCGACAATCTCGTAAAAGAAAGCGGGGCTACAACCGGCGGCGGCCATAAAGGCCGACATCGTCTTCGCATCAGTCACAGCTGTACGACCAACACGCTCAAACAACGCCGTCGCCGTTTCACGGACCGTATCATCGGTCTCGGGTCCGAACCAGAGTCCGGTCATCCCGTTTTGATAAGCCACTGGCGTATTCGGCATCGCGCAGACGGCAGGGAGACCTGACGCCTCTTCAATTTCGCTCGGTTCGATATGAGCCGCTACGGAGACGAGGAGCGGTGTGGTCCACGTCTTCGAGCTTACATATGGAAGCACCCCGTCCGGTTGCATCGCAAGGACGACAATGTCATACGCGTTGACATCCTCTTCGTCGACGATTTGCACGCCGAGCTCAGTGTGAAGTTCTGTAAGACGTGTCCGGTCACTCCGGTTCGTCATCGTGATTTGTTCAGGAGACAGACCTGAGGCTAACCATCCGCGGACGAGTGACTCGCTCATCGATCCTGCTCCTACCATTAAAATATTCATAATCGTCACCTCTTCATATAGATTCGGTCGTGTACATGTTGCCTATCATAACAAATGATGCGTCAAATAGCGCCTCTCGTGCTCAAATTGTAAAACAAAGGAAAAACGTGACACCGTCTTGTCACTGGATTGTCGCAGACGTCACGGATGACAAGTCGAACCGGTCGAGCTATCATGGCAGTAATCAATCAGGAGGCGATGAAACGTGAAACGAGTGTTAGTCCGGGGGATTCAAGGGTATCAACGCTTCATTTCTCCGTTGAAACCACCGACGTGTCGGTTTTATCCGAGTTGTTCGCATTATGGGATCGAGGCGATCGAGAAACATGGTGCACTCAAAGGTGGTTATTTGACGACGCGCCGGCTCATGCGTTGCCAACCGTTCCATTCGGGCGGGCTCGACTACGTGCCGGACGAGTTCGATTGGAAGGCGCCGTTACAACGTGAAAAACCCCCATCTCAGCGAGACGTCTAATCGACGGCTCGCTGTTTTAGATACAGCCCCTCTTTCTCTGACTTGTTTTATCACAATACTTTTGACAATCTTCTAAGTATTCTGAAAAAATAGAGATGTACTCATTACATACGGGGAAAGGGGAATACAACATGGGTCAATCGTTCAGTGAACTCATCGGTACGATTTCAAACTTTGTGTGGGGACCACCGTTATTGATTTTGCTTGTGGGGACAGGCATTTATTTGACGGTACGTCTCGGGGGAATTCAAATCACGAAGTTGCCTTACGCATTGAAGCTCGCATTCTCTAAAAATCAGGACAAGTCATCGAAAGGGGATATCAGTCACTTCCAAGCACTCATGACCGCGCTCGCGGCTACGGTCGGTACGGGGAATATCGTCGGGGTCGCGACGGCTGTCGTGCTCGGTGGGCCAGGCGCGATCGTCTGGATGTGGGTATCCGGTTTCTTCGGAATGGCGACCAAATACGCGGAAGCCGTGCTCGCGGTCAAATATCGGGTCACTGATGAGCGGGGACAAATGGCTGGGGGACCAATGTATTACTTGGAGCGCGGCTTGAAACAGCGCTGGCTCGCCGTCGCCTTCGCGGGGTTCGCTTCCCTCGCGGCGTTCGGGATTGGAAACGGGGTACAGACGAATTCGGTGGCGATGGCACTCCAAACGACGTTTGATGTGCCGCTTTACGTATCCGGTATCTTGATCATGATCTTCACGGGTGCGGTCATCTTAGGTGGTGTCAAATCGATTGGACGCGTCGTCAGTTACTTCGTACCGGTCATGATCGTCTTTTATCTCGGCAGTGGATTATTGATTATGATTATGAACTATACGCTCATTCCAGATGCGATTTCACTCATCTTCAGCAGCACGTTAAGCGCCGAGGCAATTGGTGGAGGAGCGATCGGGGCGGCGATTCGTTACGGGGTGGCCCGCGGCGTCTTCTCGAACGAGGCCGGTCTTGGATCGGCCCCAATCGCGGCGGCGGCGGCCAAGACGGATATGCCAGGACGTCAGGCACTCGTCTCGATGACGCAAGTGTTCCTCGATACGCTCATCGTCTGTTCGGTCACAGGGATCACGCTCGTCATGGGCGGACAAATCGGGTCGGGGCTCGAAGGGGTCGCGTTGACGACGGCGACGTTCGAGCAATTTTTAGGGCCGACTGGCGGATATATCGTGACAATCGGCCTCGTCATGTTCGCCTATTCGACGGTGCTCGGATGGTCGTATTATGGAGAACGTTCGATTCACTACTTGTTCGGCCAGAAATCGATTATTCCGTATCGCATCGCCTTCGTCCTCGTGGCCGGACTCGGTGCGATGACGACGAACCTTAACTTGGTCTGGGCCCTTTCCGATGTGTTTAACGGTTTGATGGCCATCCCGAACTTGATTGGTCTGCTGTTCTTGTCGGGTGTCGTGATCGCCGAGACGAAACGGTTCAATCAGCAACTCGAGCTCGAAAATCGAAATCGAAAAGCATCTTAACGAAACACGCCATCGTCTTCAAGGAGACGGTGGCGTATTTCGTTTGCGGACCTCTTCGAGTCGCGCTTGCTGGAGGTGGTCAAAGACTTTGGTGATGAAGCCGACCATGATGCCGACACCAGTAATGACGTAGCCGATCGTGAACACTTTACCGAGATCGGTCGTCGGGACGAAATCCCCATAGCCGATCGTCGTGAGCGTGACGACGCTGAAATACAAGGCGTCAAGCCAACGCATGTCCTCGAACCGTGAATAAAATAGTGTCCCCGAGACGATGGTCAGGAGGGCGAGACTGAACAACACTTGAAACTCAGCGTCTTTCAGACCGCGCCAGATTCCGCGAAACATGCGACGAAACGTCAAAATAAATGAGAGCATTCGCCCGCCTCCTTTCTTTATAGGTTTGTTCGCTAAGAACAGGGGAACATCCTCTATAGAAAAGTTGGAAAGGATGATACATCATGACACGACCGATCCCGAAAGAACAAGGGCTCGACCATAGCTTGGCGTTCCTCCGGGAGGGCTACTTGTATGTCCCGAACCGCAGAAAAAGCTTTCAGTCAAACCTATTCGAAACGCGTTTACTTGGGGAGCGAGCAATCTGTCTCGGTGGTGCCGAGGCAGCCGCTTTATTTTATGACGCGGACAAATTCGTTCGGCAAGACGCGGCACCGAAGCGGTTGCTGAAGACGTTGTTCGGGGAGGACGGGGTGCAGACGCTGGACGGTGCGGCGCATGCACATCGAAAAAAGATGTTCATGTCGCTCATGTTCCCAGGAAATATCGAGCGACTGACGAGACTTGTCAGCCGTGAATGGGAACGAGCGCTCGATGCGGCCGAAGACGAAACAATGCTCTATGATATGGCGCAAGAAGTCCTCATGCGGGCCGTTTGTGAATGGGCCGGGGTTCCGCTCGGTGAGCATGAAGTGAAACAGCGGACGGATGAGATGCGGTTGTTGTTCGAATCGGGGACGGCCCTTGGACCAAAGCACATACGTGGACGGGCGGCCCGGTCGTCGGCCGAGTCTTGGGTTCGGAAGATGGTCGAGGAAGTGCGGACGAACCGGTTGCTTCCGAACGAACAGACAGCACTGTATGAATTTTCATGGCATCGTGATGAGGCAGGGGAACTGCTTCCGGCCGATGTCGTGGCGGTCGAGGTGATCAATATTATACGACCGACTGTGGCGGTGTCGATTTACGTCTTGTTCACTGTGCTCGCGTTGCATCAGTTTCCGGAGGCTCGTGCTCGGTTGGCCTACGGCGAGACGGATTCGACATGGTTCGTCCAAGAAGTCCGGCGCTTTTATCCGTTCTTCCCGGTGACGGCTGCGCGCGTCAAACAGGACTTCGAATGGGATGGGTTTGCGTTCGAGCAAGGGACGCTCGTCTTGCTCGACTTGTATGGGACGAACCACGACCCCTCGCTTTGGACGGAACCCGAACAGTTCAATCCAGACCGGTTCAAAGGGTGGACCGAGAGCCCGTTCACGTTCATCCCTCAAGGTGGCGGGGATGTGGATTTTGGGCATCGCTGCGCCGGGGAACATGTGACGATCGCCATCATGCGTGAAACGATTGACGTGTTCTTGAACCGCTATCGCTATGAGGTACCGTCTCAAGACCTTAGTTATAGTTTTGTGGACTTACCGAGTTTGCCGAAAAGCGGGCTCGTGTTGGAACGGGTTGAACGCAAATGAGTCGCCGAGAGGCGACTCATTTTGTGTGCAAGGCTAACCGTTTCGTGATCGGTTGGATTGTGATGTTCGTGTCGACCATACGGTTATCCCGTTTCGGTTCGTCGGTTCGTTCGATTTGCCATGATGTGTCATGCAACTCTTTTAAGCCGAGTGCGATGTCATAGAGGGAATGGCTCGGGTTGCCGTTCAATTGATACAGTCCCGGGCCACGTTTCGTCAAAATCTCGAACAAGGCGTCCGCCGTATCTTCTAAAAACGAGCAGGACGGGTACCAGTGTGCGCTCGCGACGATTACACCGTTTCGCTTCATCTCGGTCTCGAAATAATCCATCATATTGTTCGAACCGGGACCGTCCCCGATTTGCCAACCGAGGCGGACGATTTGGGCACCGGGATTAGTCCTGGCGATGTTTTCTTCACACGCCCGTTTATAGGCACCATATTCATCTGTTGCATCGGGCGGTGTGTCCGGGGTGATTGGTCCCGTCACACTGTCGGAGAAGACGGAGACGGTGCTCGTGAAGAGGAAGGGGATTTTATATTCCCCGCATAGAGGTGCGAGCGTATCGGCCCATTCGGCGGCACCCATGCCGATATGAAGAAAATAAGTCGGGCGGACCGATTCGATAAAGGCTCGCATCTCAGCCTCGTCAGATGTGGACACTTTCGTGCGGTCCCACGCGACCGGCTCGATGCCGTGCCGCTTTAATGTACGGGCGACGACAGGGGCGACCGTTCCGTTCATGCCTGTCAAAATTGCTTTCATTACTTATTCCTCCCTTCTGTTTGTATCATCCCACACTTCACTGTCCGACAAACCCTTTGAAAGAAGCTTTGTGCTAGACTGATGGGTGGAGGCGATAAAGATGAATATTCGAAAAGCGACACCGGATGACAGCACGCAAATCGCACCGCTCGTTTACGCGGCGATTCACGAAATTGCGTATTCGTTGACCGGTACGTCAGACCAACAACAAGTACTCGAACGACTCTCGATGTGGATTGGTCAGCCCGGAAACCGCTTGAGCTACGAAAACGTTTGGGTGGCGGAAAACGAGACAGTGATGGCGGGCATTCTGATTGCCTACCACGGGGAACGGGCATCGCAGTTGGATGAACCGATCAAGGCGTGGCTCCGGACCCAAGGGCAACCGGACACGTTAGACGTCGAAACGTCAGGGGATGTGCTCTATATCGATTCGGTCGCTGTCGACTCGTCGTTCGGCGGCCGTGGGATTGGGACGAAACTGATTCAACAAGCGATTGACCATGCCCGTGAGACAGGCATCCCACAAGTCACGCTCAACGTTGACCAGACGAACCCGGCAGCCGGGCGGTTGTATGAGCGGCTCGGCTTTAAAAAAGTGAAAGAAATCGATATCTCCGGAGGACGGTTTGATTATATGGTGCTCGCGCTTTGACTGAACCGTCAATCGGTCAATTATCAGTCTTAAAACCGATGCAAAATGATTGCGACTCGGCTATACTAAATGCTTGAAATGAATCAGTAGCGAAAAAGGAGATCATGTATGGAATGGAAAAATATCCTGCGCGGCATCGCGATGGGGACGAGTGACTTGATTCCCGGTGTCAGTGGTGGGACGATTGCAGTTATTTTAGGGATTTATGACCGGTTGATCGAAGCGATCAGTGGGATTTTCAGTCGACATTGGAAACAGCATATCTTGTTCTTGATTCCGCTCGGGATCGGGATGGCGGGTGCGATTTTAGGTCTTAGCCGCGTGATCGAATTTTTGCTGCTTGAATATTACGAGCCGACCCAGTTCTTTTTCATCGGGTTGATTCTCGGGATAATCCCGTTGCTCCTGTTTGAATTTCGATCGCGTGCGGTCATGCGTCCGGTACATATCGTCGCCATGGTGATCGGGGCCATTCTTGTGGCGAGCATGGCTATCATTAAACCGGCGGATACGGCCATCATTACAGAACTTTCCACAAGTACGGCGATCTTGTTGTTCTTCTCAGGATGGCTCGGAAGTATGGCCATGTTGTTACCAGGGATTAGCGGCTCGTTCGTCTTGCTTCTCATCGGGGTCTATCCAACCGTCATCAGTGCGTTATCGAACTTGAATATTCTCATCATCGGTATCGTCGGTCTTGGGGTGGCGGTCGGTTTCATCGTCAGCAGTAAAGTGATCCGCTATTTGCTCGGCCATTTTCCAGGCATGACGTTTTCCGTCATTTTAGGCCTCGTCATCGGCTCGCTCGCGGTCGTATTCCCGGGTCTCCCGGACACGACGCTCATGTGGGTGCTCAGTATCCTCTCATTTGGGGCAGGCTTTATGATCGTCCGTCTGCTCGGACGCTTCTCTGTATAAAAAAACATGCACGACCGTCATCGATTGACGGCGTGCATGTTTTTGTTTATTCAGCGATTGTTGCTCAATAGATGAACGGGATCAATCGTTTACGCGATTTGGCCCACGTTCGATACGCGCCCCCGAAATGAGAGGTCAGCATCTTCTCTTCGATATGAATTCGCCATAACAGCGCTAAACCAATCGAGAATGTGCCGAATAAGGCGATGCCCCAATGCGTGAAGTAAAGTGAAAACCCGAGCGTGATAAACAAGAGCCCTGTGTAGAGCGGGTGACGTAAATAGCGATACGGCCCCGAACTGACGAGTTCATCCTCGGGACGGACGACGACGTGACGGGTGAACTGATGGCGCAACTGCCCGATGCCCCAATAGCGGAGCGACACTCCGGCTACGTAGCAACCGAGTCCGAGCAGACGTTGGGGAAGCGGTTGACGTACATCTGTCCAGACGGATAATCCGATGGAAACCGCGAACACGATGACCATGATCAATGAAACGATGTAAAAACTGGCGTGCTCACTGGCGCCGTCGGTCGGCTCGGACCGATTTCGGTAACGCCAAATTTCATATAGCCAAGCGACTGAGATGAGAATGAAGAACCCGTCTAACCAATCCATAGCGTGCCTCCTTTCTCAGTATCTTCCACTCAATACCCGCGTCTTCCTCCCCAAAAACGCACGCTGAATGAAAAAACGTCTCGCAATGTGCGGGACGTCAAGTAGTGCTCAGCCGATTAATGCGCGTTGGCAAGCAGTGCTGCGGCGACCTGTTTGTCGTGTTTCACTTCGTTTGTCTCTTCTTTGATCAAGTGATACGTGAGACACATCGGCTTCTCGGTCCGCGGGTCGCGACCGATGATGGCATCGATGTGGAATACTTGTCTGAGGACGAGCGGACAGATGACTTCTTCGGCCGTTCCTGTCGCGAGTACTTCGCCGTCTTTCATCGCGACGATGTGATCGGCAAAGCGAGCGGCCTGATTCAAGTCGTGGAGGACCATGACGATGGTTCGTCCTTGGTCTCGATTGAGCGTCTCGAGCAGTTCGAGTACTTCGAGCTGATGGGCCAAGTCGAGATACGTCGTCGGTTCATCCAAGAAAATCAAATCGGTCTCTTGGGCGAGCGCCATCGCAATCCATACACGCTGACGTTGTCCGCCTGAGAGGGCATCGACGCTGCGGTCTTTATAGGCGAGCGTCCCGGTCACGTCAAGCGCCCAATCAATCACTTCATGATCATGTTTCGAAAGGCGGCCAAATCCGGATTGATAAGGGAACCGGCCGTAGGAGACGAGTTCTCCAACCGTCAATCCGCCGGCACCTTCTGGCGTTTGCGGCAGGATCGCCATTTTTCGGGCGATCTCTTTCGTGTTACATTTGGCGATGTCGGCTCCGTCCAAATGGACTGAACCGTTAGACGGAGAAAGAATCCGGGTCATCGCCTTCAAGAGCGTCGATTTTCCACAGCCGTTCGGTCCGATGATCGTCGTGATTTTATGGTCGGGAATCGACAAGCTCAATTGTTTTACAATCGTCTTGTCGCCATATCCGACCTCGATATCTGTCGTATGTATCCGTGACATGATGGATTCCCCTTTCCGTAGATGACGCCCGTGATAATGATTCTCAATATCGAATCTACTATAGCAAGTGCCACACATCGTGTCAATGTTTGTTTGATGTCAAAATAGATTGTCGACAGGCGTATTTCAAGGTATAGTGAATGAGAATGAGAATCAATGGCGCTGGAGTTTCAAGGAAGGGTGAGGGCGATGAGCGAACAAGATGTATATGATGTAACGATTATTGGGGGCGGACCAGCCGGACTATATGCGACGTTTTATAGTGGGCTTCGTGGGATGAAGACGAAATTGATTGAGTTTCAACCACATCTCGGCGGCAAAATCCATGTCTATCCAGAGAAGATGATTTGGGACGTCGGCGGGGTCACACCGACGACCGGCGCTCGCCTTATCGAACAATTGGTGGAACAAGGCTTGACGTTTGATCCGACCGTCGTGCTCGGAGAGAAAGTCGAATCGATGACGAAGGACAACCAAGGCCATTTCGTACTCGATACGACACATGGACAGCATGTTTCCAAGACGGTCATCGTCGCGACAGGAAGCGGCATCCTACAACCACAAAAAATCGATATCAGCGGGGCAGAGCGCTTCGAGGTCTCGAATTTACACTATACGGTCAAATCGCTCATGGCGTTCAAAGGAAAGACGGTGTTGATCTCAGGGGGCGGCAACAGTGCCATCGACTGGGCCAATGAGCTCGAACCGATTGCTGAGCGCGTCATTTTAACGTACCGGAAAGAAGCGCTCAAGGGACATGAGTCACAAGTCGATAAATTGCTTTGTGGCCGTGTCGACTGTCGGTTGCATACGCAAATCGAAGACCTCATCTCTCGGGATGGGACGACGATTCATGCGGTTTCGCTCGTCGATTGCGGGACGGGGGAACGTGATCTCGTAGAAGTCGACGAAGTCGTCATCAACCATGGGTACGAGCAGGATACGGCGCTGCTCGGTGATTGCGAGTTACAAGTCGAGATGGTGGATGGTTTTTACGTGAAAGGCAATGCGAGCAGCGAGTCATCGGTGCCAGGTTTATATGCAGCGGGCGATATCTTAACGCATGAAGGGAAAGTCCATCTGATTGCCGGTGCTTTCCAAGATGCGGCCAATGCCGTCAACCGTGCAAAGACGTTCATCGATCCGGACGCCACGAAAGCGGCGATGGTGTCCTCGCACAACGAACGGTTGAAGACAAAAAACCGTGATATCATCGAGCAGGCATTACAAAAGCAGTGAGGGGCTCCCTCACTGCTTGCTTGTTGTCGGATAGTCGCACAGTTCGACGATGACGCCGCCCGAATGACGTGGGTCCATATAGATGAGACGTCGGCCTTTTGCCGTCGTCCGCAACGTGTCCTCTAAAAAGGAAATGCCGTCTCGTTTGAGCGACTCGATCGATTGAGTTAAGTCATCAACCTGGTAGGCGATATGGTGGACGCCTTTGCCTCGTACTTTCATGAAGCGGGCGATTGGACTCGTTGGGCTCGTCGGCAACAACAGTTCAATCACATCGTCACCGACGTGGATGACGGCGATTTCCGTCTCGACGCCGACCGCTGTGTTTGTGTAGCGATCGACGAGCTTCCCTTGTAGGACGGTCGTGTAAAATGAAATCGCTTCGTCTAAATCACGGACAGCGATTCCGGTATGGTCAATGTGCATCTTAATCCCTCCTCACACTCTAGTTTGACGAAACTTGAACAAAATGTCACTTCACAACGTTTTGTCGGAATCCGATATACTGAAAGAGGGAGGGACGGCGAAATGAACGGAAAGATCACTCTTGGATTGATCAGCGCGTTCGCGCTGGTGTCATTTGTGTTTGGACTCTCACTTGCGACGTTTGTCGATTATCGGATCAATGAAGAACAAGTCGTCCTGGAACGATTGACGACACATAAAAAAATTGGTCCTGCTGAAATCTTGTCGACGGAAGTGGACTTTCATTTGAACGGTTCCAATTATGCCCTGCGTTTTACAGACGAGCCACATATCACCTATTGGTTCAGCGTGGCGGACCGCGAGATCCAATTCGATCGAATCGAATCGTTGGATCGGCGCGATACAGGACTTAGAACCGATCTTTTTGAACAGATGCCACCGCTCGCGATGGAATCGACAAACGCTGCCGAATGAAAACACGAAACGAACGAGTCCGATGAAGGACCCAGAACGTTTCGTGTTTTTTTACTGTTTACTGTACAGAAGGATAAGGGACCAATTCTTTTAAAAATGTATGAGTGCTGACAGATGTTTGGGTGGCTTTTTGTTTTAGTAGGGCGTCTCGCAAGCTTGGTTGGAGCGATGTCACGGTGACCTTGACGTCTTGAATCTTTTTCAACTTTATGAAAGATGATTGTTGGAGGAACGAGAGACCTTCTCGGGTCGTGAATGAGTCGCACGTCATGTGGAGCTCATGAATATGCAAGCGCGAGAACTCGATTCGGCTATACATCGTGCCCACGACAGCACCGTTCCGTCTCAATGAATGGAACGCACCTTGATTTCGATGACATTCGTCGATGGTTCTAGCCGAAACCGGTAAGGCGCCTGGCAAAAGACGGGCGTACTGATTGCGGGTCGATGACCATAACGCATACGTTTCCGGATGCTCAAGGCAGAGTTGCCATTGCGCGTATGTCTCTTTTTGGAACGGTAGTACAGGTAAATCATAAACGGTCGACTCGAGATGAGGTGTGAACCCGATGGCGGTGAACGAATCGAGTCGTTGAAGTGCCTTTGCGTTTTGGACATTTAAAGAGACCATCGTTTTTTGTCCGATATGCGGATGGAATTGATACAAGACGCGATCAATCAACCCACGCAATGCCGCGAAATTTGTATAGGCTGCATCAGTCATGCGAATCTGTTGGGTGGTGGGGAGATCACGATAATCCACGGTGATGGCGGCCATGAGCTCATTTCCTAGCCAACCGGTATACAACGAGCACTGTGGTGGAAAGCTGAACAGATTCGGGACGTGCTGAGGGGGATAAAGATTGTGGAGCAATGGTCGAAGATGGGGTGGAAGTTCACGACTTTCTTTGATTGTAAAGGTCTGCTTCATCCGAGCGGTCCTACTTTCTATATATAATGAGATACCCTTAAATTGTAAGCGTTACCACATATAAATGCTCGTATTAAATCGATGAACATTTATTGGGAAATCAAGGGCGTATTTGTTTCGAAAAATACCCAAAAATCTTTCCGATTTGACGTGGAAATGGCGCAAGGACGAGACTCTATCTGGCTAAGACATACATAAAGAGGTTTGATGGCGGAGGATGAAACAGGGTGTGATATTTGTTAAAACGTAGAACAATCCAATTCAGGTTAAATGAAAAAGACATGCTATACTGATGGGTAAGAAACGAGTCAAGGAGACGACTATGCGATACGTAATAAGTTTTTGGTTATTAGCAGTAGTGTTGATGGGTATACCGCATACGGCGCAGGCGGAAACGAATCCGATCGTTGTCCATGAGAACGTCATCATTGACGAAGCGGTAGAACTATATGAAGGGTTTCGCTCCCCGAACGAGATGGTGTTCATTTTTGTATTGATTGTATTATTATCCGTGATTGGGCTAGGGATTATCAATGCGATTGAATAACGTGAAAACGTTCACAAAAATGCAATATCTGAATCGGAAGCGGTTTCAAATCTGATTTATACTAAACGTGTAGGAAGGAAGTTCTGCACCAACTTCCCCTCCTTTTCAGATGAACACCCCTCGTTCATATCATGTTTTGGAGTCAACCGACGCTGTCGATTGACTCCCTTTTTTGTATGATTAAAATTGGATTCGTTTTTCTTTGGCGAGTCGTCGCAATCGTTTCGTTTCATTCGCGTGGCCACGACTTTCGAGCATATTCACATATACTTTGAACGGTTCTGAACGATGGGAGAAGAAAGGGATATATTCGGCGAACAACTTTTGTTCGGCTTCTGATAAATGGCCGCGCTCCACGAGTAATTCCAGCTCAAGCATCTTTAAGGCTTGATAATCGGCAAGGGCGTTCTCGTCTGTGTGGGCTTTGGCTAATGTGCGGTCGCACAACGTGGTCAAACGTTCACGGAGCAAATTCCATTCGGACGAATTATAAGATTGATCGAGGAGTGTCGAGAGCAGGTCGACCCGAGTCGAGTCAACATCTTTTGGGACATGGAGTGCGGTGTATAAGGAACGATCGATCCAAACGGCGGTCGTGGGGGCATCAAGTTGATAATACTGAATCAGTTGGGATAACATCGTGGTTTGAGACAATTTTAACAACCGGAAAGGATCGCTCGTTGTGAAGAGCGGTTCTTCTCCCGCTGAAGACGACAGCAACAAAAACATTTCTTCGTACATCGTCCGGGCCTCGGGCTCGTCATCCGCGTAATAGGCTAAATCGCGAATGATTTTTTTCGCATGAATGTACCAATTTTTTTGGTCACGTTCACTCATCACTTGGTTCGGTACTACATATAAGTGATCATAAGCCAATTCGACAAAACGTTCAGCGAGGACGATGGTTTGTGAGAGCGAATGACGTTCGTCTGACGATTTTTGTTCTTTATATCGTGTGAACTGGCTGACCATAAAGTCGATGTCTTTCTCTTCAATCACGGTTTTAGGGATGTTTCGATACATCTCGACAATCACATCGCGAAGCGTGGCTTCGCCGTACTGTTCTAGCAACATCCGTAACTTCCCGATACGCATTAGCTCTCCCTCCTTTCAAGAGGACGTCGAACAAAGTAACTGTCCGCAGATGGGCAGACACCAATTATTATTCCTTTCCCGCTTTCGATTCAAAACAACCCTTCCGTCTCATGCTTGAGACGGATTTTTACGTTAACCGTTGTCAGAAAAACGTTTGTCGATGATAATGTAGAAAAATCTAACCATAATTGAGGTATTGCATATGAATGACGATCAACACTTATCACGTGTCGAACGCAGAAAGCGTGAGCTAGAACGGGAACGGTTGAGTGAAGAGGCTCAGCTAAACGAACAAGCTCGACACGAAACGATAGATCATCAAACAAACGAAGAGAACCCGGAAAGATGGGAGACGGGCCGGCAAGCAGAGGCGACACAAGGCGAGCATCCGTTTCTAAACCGAGCGAATGAACAGTCGTCTGAACCAAAAAAGAAAGCGCGCGACGTCCGGAAACCGAAAGCGAAGTTAACCCTTCCGTTCGGCACGAAACGTAAATCAAAGCCACTTCGAGAAGAACGACGGGAACCAAGACGCCAAACACGTGAACCGGAACGAACTCACGTCAAACATGAGGCGACCGCACCGAAAGACAAACCGCGCCGCCGGAAGTGGAAAGGGAAGCTATTGCTTGTCATGTTGCTCCTCCTCATCGGAGTCGGCTATATGGCAACGCGTCCTGTCACGTTTTTAGTGATGGGAAGTGACGCCCGCGTCGGAGAATCATTATCTGGATCACGGACGGACTCTTTACAGTTGATGGAATTTGTACCACGTTCACGCACTGTTCAAAACGTCTCGATTCCGCGGGACACGTATACAGCGATTCCTTGCGAACCAGAACGAGAAGGCGATAAAATCACCCATGCGTTCGCCTATGGCGGTGCGGATTGTACGGTCGGGGCGGTAGAAGGACTGACGGAAACCTCGGTTGACGGTCAAGTCGTGATCACGTTTGAAACGTTTATGGAATTGATTGACCTCGTCGGCGGCGTCAACGTCACAGCGACCCACTCGTTCAGCGAGAAAGGCTTCAATCAAACGTATGAGTACACAGAAGGAGTGTCTTACGCCATGGACGGGGACATGGCGCTCGCCTACGCCCGTCACCGGAAGACAGACACGGACGGTGCCCGCTCTAACCGCCAAACCGAAGTCATGTCGGCCGTCGCCGAAAAATTGGCCAGTCCGACGGGGTGGACGAAAATCCCGGCGACGTATCGTTTCATGAAAGACGAAATGGGACTCGAAATGAATCCGTTGCAGATGGCATCGATCGGAATGACGATGGTATTACAGCCGCAGGTGGATAAACTTCAAATCGAAGGAGAAGACGCCTACATCGATAACGTCTATTACTATCAACCGACCGAAGCGAGTGTTCAAGCCATTCGTGACGCCCTCGACTTGACGATGTGGGGAACGGTGAGATAATTTCGCGAAAAGGGTTTGATTCCGTTCCGAAAGAGGAAATTTAATCAAATGAACTACTCTTTTGAGGAGGGAAATTTGAATGAAAGTTTTAGTCATTGGAGCAACAGGAAAAATCGGTAGACGTGTATTGAAAAGTTTAGCGAAATCGCATCAAGTGACCGCTTTAATTCGTTATCCTGAACTACAGGCAGAGTATGAAAAGATGGGTGCGCGCGTGCTCACCGTCGACGTCGAGAAAGAATTGGATAAAGGGATTCACGAGGCGACCTCGGGACAAGATGCCGTCATCATCGCGGCAACGGCAGGGGCAGATGGATCAAGCAAGGAAATCGAACTGCTGGACCGCAACGTCGCGATGAAAGCGATTGACGCTGCTAAAAAAGAACGTGTCCGTCACGTCGTCTTGCTCAGTGCATACGGCGCGGATCAACCGGACGCGGCACCGAAAGAACATTTCAACTTCTTGTCTGCCAATAACGCGGCCGATGAGTATATCGAACATAGCGGTTTAAACTACACGATCATTTGCCCAGTGACAATTGTAGATGGGCCAGGGAAAGGCTCGATTGAGGCATCGGAAGACTTGAGTGATGCGAATGGTGCGACGATTTCTGAAACGGACGTCGCCACGATCATCACCGCTTCGCTCGATAATCGTGGATTGTATGGCCGTCGGATCGAAGTGAAATCCGGCAGTACCCCAATCAATGAAGCACTCGATTTTGACAGTCGTGGAGAAGTGGCGACTGGAGGCAGAACGACGCTTCGTCGACCACAACGCTAACGAAAATCTGGAGGAGAAGGTGTCCTGATGGAACGAAAATTGTATAAAGATCCGTCTGATCAAATGATTGCCGGTGTCTGTTCGGGACTAGGGAAATACCTCGGGGTCGATGTCACGTTAATGCGCATCATCTTCGTCGTCCTCGCTTTGTTCGGGGGTCCTGGTCTATTGATTTATATCGTCCTGGCCATCGTCATGAAAAAACCGCCGTCAGAGTATGAGGCGGAGCAAGAAAATCGCTTTTAAAAAAACGAGCTGACCGCATTGGTCAGCTCGTTTTTTATTCGGTATAGAGCGTGTAAGTCGCCTCGAACGACTCACCAGGGTCGAGCAGTTGCATATCTTCTTTATGGCGGATGTCCTTCCGATGACCTTTGTAGTCAGCGTGTCCGAACCAAGGTTCGAGACAAGCGAACGGGGCGTCGGAGTGTGGAGGCGACCAGATGCCGAAATGGGTGAAGTGAGGGGATTCCATGACGATGGCCCGACCGCTCGGTTGATGTCGAAGCGCTGCGTACTCGATTTGTTCAAAGATGAGGGCATCTTGGTCGAACAAGTGATGCGTCAGCGGGATGTAACGGCGTTCCCCGAGAGGTTGATAGGCACCCGTCAAGTAAGGTCCTTCGAGCAATAGACGGTCGAGTGTTCGCGTCTCCCCAAAGTCAATCGTATAGTCTTCAAACGTCCCCCCGGCAAATGGGATATTAAAGGCCGGGTGCCCGCCGATGCTGAACGGGAGGACGGTATCATCTCGGTTGACGACACGATACGTCACGCTCAACTCTTCGCCGATGAGCCGATAGATGACATTCAGTTCGAATGAAAATGGATAGTGTTTACGCGTCTCGACAGAATCGCGCAGGATAAAGCGGACGTGGGTATCGGAAGCCTCGGCGACCTCGAACAGTTCGTCGCGCGCAAATCCGTGTTGGCTCATCGTGTACGTCATTCCGTCATATAAGTAACGGTCGTCGAGCAGGCGTCCGACGAACGGAAAAAGGATCGGGGCTTGCCGGCCCCAATACGTTGGGTCACCTTGCCAGAGGAGCTCCGTCCCGTCGACGTTCCAACTGGTCATTTCGGCACCGTGTGCTTTTAGTGTGACGCTAACTTTCTCGTTGTAAAGTTGCAAGATAGTTACTCTCCTTTGAATGATATGATAAGTTAAGTTTAGGAGTGAACAGTACACAGGACAAGGGGTAAATCATGCGATTTCATAAACTAGCGATTGGATTGATCATGGCTGGCCTCGTGGCCGGTTTAGGCTATAAAGGATATGACGAGTTTAATAGTCAGGCGAAGGAACCGGCGGTCAGCATCGCCACGGACGATAGCGTACTTGGCGGTCTCGAGGTCGGTCAACGCGCGCCGGCCCTTGAACTGGAGACGGTCGAAGGGGAACGCCTATCGCTCGCCGATTACAATGGACAGCCGGTTGTAGTGAACTTCTGGGCGACGTGGTGTCCTCCGTGCCGTGAAGAACTACCTGAACTGATTAGATTTAGCGATGAGACGGGCGTCCCTGTGCTAGGCGTGAACATCACGAATAATGAACGTCGCGGCCGACGAGATGTCGATGCATTTTTAGAAGAAGTGCCGCTCAGTTTCCCGGTCCTGTTAGACAAAGACGGCGAGGCTGTAAAAACGTATCGCATTGTGGCCATGCCGACGACCTATGTCATCGGATCAGACGGTGTGATCACCGCCAAACAAGTCGGACCGGTCGATTTCGATTGGTTGCGAGACAAAACAAAGTAAATGAACGGACAAAGACAGACTGGGAGTGAACCGGTCTGTCTTTGTCTACTTTTTATAATGTTGTTTGATGAGCGCATCAAAATTCGGTGTCATGTCTTCCTCGAGATAATAGTGATGATTATCTCGAATGATTGTATCGCCAACACGTGCTTCTGATGGCAAGAATCGTCTTGGGATGAAACTCGAGCCGTTGTTCCAACGTAACACGGCATACTTCCCTTCGACCCGCACCAATGTGCCGTACTTAATCATGCCTCTTCCTCCTCAACGAACAGCTTTCTGTCTCTTTATTCTTATAGAGTGTATTCCCACATTCCACAAAAGCTACACATATTTGCGCAAGGCTGGACAAGCAAATGGGAACTCAAAGAGGTGACAAAATTGTGAAGAAAGTTAGAAGAAAACGCTTTCTTTTTTGTTTGTTTTCTTCTATAATGAAGGCACGGGGTGATTTTGACGAATTTGTGAACAATGGGGGTATGGTCAATGTTTTCATCAGCTATGATTGGATTGCTCGCCTTAACCGGCGTGACCATTTATGGGATTGACCGTATGTTCACGGTCCGTTCAGAGCGCATCACAAAGAAATAGGTCTACATAATAGGGGGGATCGCAACGTCTTGGGGAGACGTTGCGATTTTTTTGTGTCAATAATCTTGCTGCCGTGACTCGCGATCTTTCGCTTTTTGTTCGACGTGCTTACGGTTCCGTTCATGGACGCGTTGGAAAAAGGAGTGCTCGGGCCAATGGGGAGACCAAACCCGTTCCTCGGGCAGAGCGAGGATATACTCTTCGGCCGCGCTCAGCCGCTCCATCATCTTGCTGCGATCGTCGCATAAATCGCCGTGGCCCGGGACGAGCCAACGAATCTCATACTCATAAATGGCGGCTTGGAGTTTTTGCAAGGAATTCAAATACGCCTCGGCATCGTGTTCGATGAACGGAGGCTCGATATTGGACCCGTAGTCGCCACAAATCAGGAGCCGCAGCGGTTCGACGATTAAAGACATATGAGTCGACTCGTGTCCTGGCGTCAATAAAAACGTGATGGGGGTAGAGCCGAGTGCGAGCGTCCCGTCCTCGGAGATCATGATGTCGACGGCGGGTTTGACGATGGGGCGATCGATATAATACTGCTCATAAAACGACTGGATCTCGTCTAACTGCGAGCGCGCATCCGTCTCGACGAACGCCTGAGATGCGATGACGGTCGCATCGGGAAACGCATAGGCACCGATAATATGGTCGTAATGCTGGTGCGTATAGATGACATACAGCTTTTTGCCTTGTCGACGCAGTTCGACGTCTCGGCGGATGGTGGCAATCTCTTCAGGCAGCCAGTTCGGGTCGATGACGATTAAGCTCTCATTCGTCTCAATCAACGTCGAAGTCGTTCGCATGAGTGCACTTTCGTAAACAGTGAACGGTTGAAGACGTACTTGAATCACGGGAATCCCTCCTTCTTGTCTTCCATCCTTTTCCCGAATCGTCATCATTTAAGCGTCGCCGGTATGACTGCTATTATCGCGAAAAACAAAAAAAGCAGAACGTCGAATGACGTCCTGCTTCATGCACGGTGTACCGTGCGGTTATGTGTGCGAGCAAATTCTCGCGTATATGTCGGTAATTGGAGCGGGTGAAGAGAATCGAACTCTCGTCATCAGCTTGGAAGGCTGAGGTTTTACCATTAAACTACACCCGCATATGAAATTTTAAAATGGAGCGGGTGAAGAGAATCGAACTCTCGTCATCAGCTTGGAAGGCTGAGGTTTTACCATTAAACTACACCCGCGAAACGCTTAACGTTACGGTAATATAATAGCACAGGATTTTAGCTTTGCAAACCCTTTTTTGAAAAAACATTGGTTGTTGCGGCTAGGTCGTCTTGCTAAGATAATAGAGGAGAGGAGTGGATGGGGCATGAGTGAGCGTAAATCCTATTTACAGATGATGAGCGAAGGGTTTCGGATGATGAAACAATCCAAACAACTCAACCACGAGACGAAGCTTCGCCAATGGATGTTCTCGATTAATCGCGAGTCGGACTGGCAGGTGATTCTTCGAACGGAACGATTGAAATGGATCGGCCCGGCGACGAATGAGTTCATCGTCGAACCGCTATCCGTTCAAATTGGGGCACTTCAGCTCACGCGTCATCTCGAAACGAACGAAGTACGTTTGACTATCGATGAAGAATGGGGAATTGAAAGTAAGGTCGTCTGTGACGACCAGGAGTGGGAACGATTCGTCGCGTCGCTCAAACAATTGAAGGGGGAGTAGTCGTGAGTCGAGAAAGGCTATATCGGATTGAAGCGGAAGCTTGTGGGAGTGCCTGGCGGGCCCGTGTATTGACCGGCATCCAACGATTCCGCTTTTTTAAAGGGGAATTGCTCGCACCGACTGAACGTCCTTATGTCGTCTTGAGCATCTCACAAGACAAGCAGGCACTCCCCGATTTGATTGAGACGGATATGGGAGTGTTGCTCATCCATGAACGAATCGGTCCAATTTTTATGAACTTATGCCCATACGATATTCAGCTTGTTCGAGTCGAGTTGCACACGAGCACAGGGAAGACGAATCAATATTGCGCGCTCAACGTATTGCGTCGCTTCGAGATTGAGCATCTCGAAGATTCAGGCGAATATCGACCGTTAGACCCGGACCGACTCTATTTTTTATCACATCAAACCGTAAGATTAAACTTATTCGGGCACATGATTGCCCAAGACCAAAACAGTCAACGTCTTTACGTGACCGAGCGCCTCAAATATGCGCTCCAAGCGAAGATGGTGACAGGTCTAGCATTCAAGAAGACGAAGGAGCAAACAGCATGAAGGAATACGAAATTGACGGTTGGATCCGTCTATCCTACCCAGAACACTTTGAATACAATGAAGAAGAAGACCATGTCAGCTTTTATTCGGTAGAAGCCGACGCCCAAGGGACGCTTCAGATGTCCATCTATGAAGCCGAGGAAGCGCAAGCGCCGAGCGACGCGGCTCTCCAAGAGTTGAACACATTTTTAGGCGAGTTCCCGATTGACGTCAAAGTCGCCCCGAGCGTCACGACGGAGGCAGGCGGCATGACGACGGCCTATGCGAGCGGTATCGAGGACGGCATGCATCTCGACGTCTGGTCGCTGACAGACGGGAGACGGCTTTTGTTTTTGACGTATGTCGCCGATGAAGTGACGAATGAAAAGTTGGAAATCGAATCGATTATCGACTCGATCGAATGGACATAACAAGAGACACGCACCTATAACGGTTGCGTGTCTCTTTGTGTCTTACTGGAATTTCGGTACATCGAAGTAAAGCGTGTAGGCGTCAAGCTGTTGGTACATGTTATACATACTGGTTGTTTGTTTCGTCGCCCATGCGATGTCTGAAGCGTATTGGTCTGTGCCGGTGTTACTTGGATTGAACCGCATCTTATAGAGTGTGTTCTGTTTCCGGCTCGGATTGTTGATATATGAGTCGCCGATGAACTTGGCACCGCCGATGATGGCAGCTTCCGGTGTGAACCAGCCTTCTTTATAAGCGCGTTCGGCACCTTTGACATGGGCGTTCCCATCGATCGCACCAATGCCATACATGTTGTAGACGGTCTTCGGCGTGACGGCCTTGCCGTCGACGCTCGAGACGAGCGTTCCGGTAGCGAGGCCAGATGTGCCGTGACCTGTTTCAATCAATGCATGTGACAATAGATAAATCTCATTGACGTTATGCGTGCGTGAGGCGTCGATGAACGCCTGGCCACGGCCTGCTAAAATACCTTTTCCAATGAGCGACTTGTTCAAGACGCTGGCAGTCAAGTCAGCGCCCTTCGACAAATCTAGGAATTGGAAGTACTCACGCGAAGTTTTAGCAAACGATGATGGGGAGACTTGGCGCGTGATTTCTTCATCCGTCGCCCGTCGCCATGATTGGTCGAAGACACGGATATGGTATCCGCTCGGACGATAATAAGCGATTGTATAGTATTGATCCGTTTCCCCTGTAATGGCGACATCTTCACCGGGATTGATTACCCCAAACGAGTGGGACGTCATCGCTGCATCTTTTAATACATTGACGTTCCCAGCGACGTTAGCGGCACTCACGTATCCGGTGAATAATCCGTACTTCACTTTGTACCACGTCGTCGAGCCGACTTTATGTGTACCAAGGTAGTCGAGTTTCGTATTGGTCGATACGCTGGTCACGTTCGTTGATGCTGACGATGCGGTCGCCTTCAAATACTGGAATCGAGTTGAGTACAGTTCGGTTGCTATGACTTTTCCGGCCGGTGCGGTCGCTGTTGCCATGACATAGCCCGTAAAGGAACCATATTTCACTTTATACCAAATTGCGGTCCCGACTTGCTGAGAGCCGAGGTAAGCAAGTTTAGTGTGATTCGGTAACGTAGCGAGAGTCGTTGCAGAAGACGAAGCGGTAGATTTTAGATATTGAAACTTCGTCGTGAATAGTTCACCTGTCGTGCTCTTGGAAATCAGCGACTTCGGCACATACGCGTTCGCGGCCCGGAAAGCGTCTGATTGAGAAATGACGTTTCGCTGGGTAGCCACCATCGTCGCGAGCGTATACGGATAAGCCGTCTCTGTGATCACCATCTCTTTACTGCCGGCAACAGGCGGCGTGTACGGTTTCGTATACGTGAGGGAGATGTACCCTTTCACGAGCGAACCGTTGACGAGATACGAGATGACGCCCCAGTCGCTACCGACGATCGGTTTCACTTTGACGACCGTGCCGTTCGCGAGCGTGCCGATAACGTTTCCGTCCACCGGCTTCGTCCGAACGTTCAACGTGCCATTGTTAGCGACGACGACCTCGACTTCCCGTTCAGCTTCTAACTGTTCTTCCGGAGCCGGTGGCTTGTCGGCGAAATAAGCGGCGGTCGCATAGCCCGTGAGCGAGCCGTACTTGATTTTGTACATCGAACTCGTCAAGCCAGCCTCAGAAATTTGCTGAACTTTCGTTCCCGTCGGAATGACGGCGATTTTTGTTTTCGGTGAAACAGACCGGTCATAGAGGACGACTCGTTGCGTCGTATAATAATCGGTCACGACGATCACCTCCGGTTTGTCGACTGAGAAATGGCGTGAAGCTGCATAGCCCGTTTTCCCGTCGTAACGTACTTTAAACCATGAGCTCGACAATCCACTCTGCGAAATCTGCTCGATTTTCGCGCCGAATGGAATCGTGTCAATTTTCGTCGCACCCGAAGCCGATGAATTATACATCGCCACGTTGCGAATCGCGTAATAAGGTTTGATCACAATCACTTCTGGCGGAGTCGTCGAGAAGTTTCGAGCCGCGGCATAGCCGGTCACGCCATCATATTCAATCTTGAACCACGAACTTGCGAGTCCGGCCTCTGACACTTGTGTCACTTTGCTACCGGCCCGGATTGTCCGTAGACGTTCCGCCCCTGAAGCTGATGATTTATACAAGACGAGGTCACGAGCGGCATAGTAAGGCGTCCGCACGACGGTTTCTGGTTTTGTCTTTGAGAAATTACGTGCTGCCGCATAGCCGGTCACGCCATTGTAGCGGATTTTGAACCAAGATGAGCTCAGCCCTGGCATCGCGAGTTGTTCGACTTGGGCACCGAGTGGGATCGTCGCGATTTTCGTCGCGCCCGAGGCGGAACTGTTATAGAGAGCGACGTTCTTGACCGCGAAGTAAGGGGTCGTCGCTTCCGGCGTCAAGAGCGAAGTCGAGAAGTTCCGGGCCGGGGCGTATCCGACGGTCGAGCCGTACTCGATTTTAAACCACGAACCGGTCGCGCCGAGTGAGGCGAGGTGCGTCACTTTGGCACCTGCCGGAATCGTTCCAATTTTCGTCGCCCCTGAACCTGTCGAGTCATACAGCACGGCTGTCTTGACAGCATAGTAAGACGTTTCGACAGGCGTCGTCGGTGTGAAGTAGCGGGCTGCAACGTAACCTGTATATTTCCCGTAAGTCACTTTCATCCACGAGCCGGTCGCGCCGTGCGAAGAGATATAGGTCACGGTCGCGTCTTTCGGGATCGTCGTGAGGATGACGGCAGAAGTCGACGTCGACGAACGCAAGTTGACGTTCGCGTCCGCTGTGTAGGCCGATGCCGTTGTCGTCGCTGTCTTTTCAACGGTTGATTTTAATGTCAAATACGTCGCCGACACGTAGCGTTTTTCGCCCTCGAATTCGATTTGGGCCCAGTTATCGTTCGTTGTGTACACTTGAACGGTCTCGCCTTGCGTCAATTTCCCGACAATGTCCGAAGTGGTCGAAGTGGCGGAACGTACGTTTAAAATAGATGTATTCACGGTTCCTTCGTATGTTGCTGCATATGAATGAGCGGGAACAAGCGTACTCAACATTGTGCTAGAGATGAGGACGGCCGTGCTCAATCGTGTGATTGTTGGCTTCAATGTGTTACCCCTTTCGGTGAATACAGATCAACATGTATGTATTCATGTAGTGTGCGGTCTAAGTATAGCGTACTTAAAAATTGGAAAGAAGAATGTAAATTACAAAAAAGGTAAATGAATTAGAAAAGCGATGTATTATTATGGAAAGAAAAAAGAACCTCCTAGGAAATGGAGGTTCTTTTTTCGATTTGTACGGTTTGATGCATCCAATCGCCGATATCGGTCCACACGTCTTGTCGTTGTCGTTCACGCAAAATCTCATGTCTGGCATTGTCATAGGTGAGAACGGTCAACTCGATATCGGCAATTTGGTGTTTACGAACGATTCCCGTGAGTCCTTCACCGTCATGGACGACCGGATCGTCAGCCCCGACAACGAACAAGATGGGTAACGTTTTCGGATGCTCGTGAATCCGGGCAGTGGAGGTCACATCGAGTGAGGCGCGGGCGACCTCATGCAAGTAGCCGAGCGTCGGAATCCCGCCGCAATCCGGGTCGTTTACATAGGCGGATACTTCTTCTGGAACGCTTGAAATCCAATCGCTCTCGGTCGTGGCGGGTAAGAACTTTAAGTTGTATCGTCCGAACAGCAAGCGTTCGAAAAAGCGAGATTCATATTGGCTCCCTTTGAACCGGATGGCCAAATCGATTGCATACAGTCCGACCCGCCCGATCCATCCCGAATGCGGAGGCGGAGACACGGCGATGACGCCAGCCAGGCGATGACCTAACCGTTGCCCGAGGCGACGGGCGAGCAGTGAGCCGAAACTATGGCCGAGGACGACGGTCGGCAACTCGTCTTGATAGTGATCGAGGAGTGAGATAGCGTCATCAACCATTTGATCAAATCCTTCATGTGGAGACAAGTGGGCGTAAGTGGACTGATCCCGTGCCAAAGAACCGGCACCGCGGAGATCGCATAGGAATACGTTAAAACCAATTTCTGACAAAAAAACAGCGAATTCGACATATCGTCGGTGATGCTCGAGCATACCGTGAAAGATGAAGCAATTTCCAATTGGTTGTGAGGCGGGAATGTGTAGCACATGCGTCCGATACCCGTCCGCATACGTATGTTCCGTGACGTCCATCTGTATCCCTCCGTGTCGTTTAAAATAATCCGATCGCTTTACCGGTCTCGTCGATTCCCATATTCAAGGCGGCCGGTTGCTTCGGCAGACCTGGCATCGTTAAGACGTTTCCGGTCAAGGCGACGAGGAAGCCAGCGCCGACCGACGGTTTCAACTCTCTTACGGTCACAGTGAACCCATGCTGGTAGCCGAGTTTCGTCGGGTCGTCTGACAGCGAGAACGGTGTCTTCGCCATACAAATCGGCAAGTGTTGCCAGCCGTTCGCTTTGATTTGAGCCATTTGTTTTTTTGCGGTCGCGGTGAAGGTGACGTCGGCCGCCCCATACACTTCACGGGCAATCGTCAAGATTTTTTGTTCGATCGAATCGGTCAACGCATAGAGCGGGGTGAACGCACTCTCATTCGACTCAATCGTCTCGATGACGGCCTCGGCGAGCGCACGTCCGCCTTGGCCTCCGTTTGACCACACTTCACTGAGCGCGACTCGAATGTGGTTCGCTTCACACCAGTCGAGGACGGCCGCCAACTCTTCAGTCGTGTCTGAATTGAATCGGTTGAGGGCGACGACGGTCGGCAAGCCAAGTTTCCCCATCGTCTCGACATGTTTGACAAGAAGTTTTAATCCGTTCCCGACGGCCCCGACGTTCTCGACGTGGAGTTGGTCTTTGGCGACGCCACCATGCATTTTCAAGGCACGGACTGTCGCCACGAGGACGACGGCGTCCGGATTTAATTTACCGATGCGTGACTTGATGTGACAGAACTTCTCGGCACCGAGGTCGGCTCCGAATCCGGCTTCGGTGACGACGTATTCACCGAGCTTGAGCGCAGTTTTTGTCGCAATCAACGAGTTGCAGCCGTGAGCGATGTTGGCGAACGGACCACCATGAACAAGCGCGGGCGTCTGTTCGAGTGTTTGCACCAAGTTCGGCTTGAACGCTTCTTTCAACAACAGTGTCGCGGCCCCAGCCGCCCCGATTTGTTCGGCCGTGATCGGTTCGTTGTCTTGATCGTAGGCGACGACGATGCGCTTGATGCGTGCCTCAAGGTCGGTCAACGAATCGGCGAGGCAGAGGATGGCCATGATTTCGGACGCCACGGTGATGTCAAATCCGTCTTCACGTGGTACCCCGTGGGCACTGCCGCCTAGTCCGATCGTCACGTGACGAAGTGCACGGTCATTCAAGTCGAGGACACGTTTCCAGACGATTTTACGGACGTCGATCCCGAGGTCGTTCCCTTGATGAAGATGATTATCGAGCATGGCGCTGATCGTGTTATGAGCTGCGGTGATCGCATGCATGTCACCTGTGAAGTGAAGGTTGATGTCTTCCATCGGCAACACTTGGCTGAAACCGCCGCCGGCCGCACCGCCTTTTAAGCCCATCGTCGGACCGAGTGATGGTTCACGTAGACAAACGATTGCTTGTTTATCAAGTTGATTCAACGCCTGTCCAAGTCCGACGGTCACGGTCGACTTTCCTTCACCGGCTGGAGTCGGATTGATCGCCGTAACGAGGATGAGTTTCCCGTCTTCTCGAGTCGCCATCCGATCGATGACATCGAATGATAACTTGGCTTTATATTTCCCGTATAGATCGAGGTCATCTTCTTGTAAACCGAGTTTTTCCGCAATCTCTTTGACAGGTAGCATCTCGGCTTGTTGGGCAATTGTTAGGTCGGATAACGGTTTAATCGTCGTCATGTATAAAATCCCTCCACTTTCGAACATTATAATCTATTTAGTCCATTTCATTCGTGAATCGACCCGGAATCAAGGTTTAATCTTTCGTTGGGGAAGACTCGTTCGTGTTGTCATTGAGTTTATCATAACCCATCGCTTCGTAGAATTCACCCATTGAGTGCAATATATTCCACCCTTTCCGTCAAATGTATCCGTTTTCATTTTTGGTCCAGGAAGGTAAGTTGATAGTGGAGGCGATGAACATGACAGAAACACCGAAACGAATCAAACGGAGACGAAATTGGAAGAAGCCGGCGAGTTTTATCGCATTCGTTGGTCCGGCCTTTTTGGCATTTGTGGCAATCGTGCTTATTCCATTTTTCAACGGGATTTATTACAGTTTCACAGATTGGAACGGTGTGACGGGGCAATTGAATATGGTCGGACTGGACAACTACCATCGGATTTTATTTGAAGATGAACAGTTCCGCGCTTCGTTCTGGATCACAACGAAATATACGCTCGTGGCCGTGGTGCTGACGAATATCGTCGGTTTCCTATTGGCTTTACTATTGACGATGAACATTAAGACGCGCAATATCCTGCGCACCGTCTTTTTCATGCCAAACTTGATTGGCGGGCTCATTCTCGGGTTCATTTGGCAGTTTATCTATGTGAAGGGCTTTGAATCAATCGGGGCACTGACCGGGTGGAGTCTGTTCGAGCTGCCGTGGCTAGGTGACGCTCAGACGGCGTTCTGGGGCATCGTCATCGTCGCCATTTGGCAAGGTGGGGGCTATGTCATGGTCATTTACATCGCGGCGCTCCAAAATGTGCCGACAGATTTACTCGAAGCGGCTAAAATCGATGGGGCAAACCGGTTGAAGATGCTTCGTCATATCACCCTCCCGATGATAATGCCGTCGATCACGATTTGTCTGTTCTTGACCATCTCATGGTCGTTCAAAGTATTCGATACGAACTTATCACTGACGAACGGCGGGCCGTTCAAATCGACGGAGATGCTCGCTTTGAACATCTATACCGAATCGTTTGTGAATAATAACTACGGACTCGGCTCGGCGAAAGCAGTCATCTTCTTCCTCGTCGTCGCGGCGATTACCGTCACGCAAGTGTACTTGACGAAAAAGCGGGAGGTGGAGGCATGACGACGGAAAAAATTGAACGCATCGAAGCGAATATCGATCAGGCACCACGACAAATGTTGCCGCAAAAGCCGTTGCGGACGGGCGGATATACGGCGGGGCTCGGTCTCGTCGAGTTGGTGGCGATTTTACTCGGGCTCTTGTACCTCGTCCCGTTCTATTACGTCATCGTCAACTCGTTCAAATCGATCGCCGAGATTTACACGAATACGTCTGCCTTGCCGAACGTTTGGCTCGCCTCGAACTATTCAGAGGCATGGGAGGCGATGAACTATGGACGCGTCTTCTTGAACTCGCTCCTCATCACGGCCGGCGCGAACCTACTGATCGTGTTGTTCACATCGATGGCGGCTTGGAAGCTCGTCCGGACGAAACATTGGATTTCGACGGTCATCTTCTTCTTGTTCGTCGCGGCGATGGTCATCCCGTTCCAGTCAATCATGATTCCGCTCGTGAAAGTATCGAGCGTACTCGGGTTGTTAAACAGCCATTGGGGACTGATGGTCATGTATCTCGGGTTTGGGTCAGGCATCTCCGTGTTCTTATATCACGGGTTTATGAAGTCGATTCCGGAAGAAATCGAAGAAGCAGCCATCATTGACGGTTGCTCGACGTGGGGCGTCTTTTGGCGCATCGTGTTCCCGCTTTTAAAACCGATCACGGTGACGATCGTCATCTTGAACAGCCTTTGGATTTGGAACGATTTTCTGTTACCTTCACTTGTCCTCCGAGACATCGAACTGCGGACGATTCCGCTCGCGACGTTCTATTTCTTCGGACAATATACAAAACAATGGGATTTGGCACTCGCTGGTTTAGTCCTTGGGATCGTTCCGCTCCTCGTCTTTTTCTTCGGTATGCAAAAGCATATTATCAAAGGGATTACGAGCGGCTCGATCAAATAACCCTTCCCAAGGGATCTCCCCCGTCCGCTACACGGGGGAGAATTTTTTTGAAAAAAGCTGTTGACATTCGTCGGAATATTTATAATAATTGGGTCAATTCAATTGTGAACGACATTGAAAGGACGAGTACACAGAAGACGTAAGCAAAGCGAGCCGGGGAAGGTGAGAGCCCGGACTGAAATCTCTGTCGAAGAACCTCCTGGAGTCGCTACCCGAACGCTTTGCAAGTAGACGTAGCCGGAATGTTCCCCGTTATCGGAACTACGAGATGTTCGTCTCGAAAAAGTGAGTAGATTCGTCTACTAATTTGGGTGGCACCGCGGAGCTTGAAGCCTTCCGTCCCATAGTCCATGGGATTGGAGGGCTTTTTTCTATTGCTCCGTCCCAAAATCCCACAATTGGAGGAAGAAAACATGACAACGACAGCAACAAGCAAGATGAAAGCGAAACAACAGGCGATTACAGTAGTGAAGGCGACATTCGAAGACAAGTTCAGCACGGCGCTTGGGTTGACACAAGTGCAGGCCCCGCTGTTCGTCACATCGGCGAGCGGGGTCAACGACCACTTGAACGGCGTCGAACGCATCATTCAGTTCGACACGCAGTATCCGGGACACGAACTTGAAATCGTGCAGTCGCTCGCGAAATGGAAACGAGAAGCGCTCGGCCGTTACGGATTCGAGGTCGGGGAAGGCTTGTACACCCAGATGCGCGCCATCCGTCGTGATGAAGAGCTCGACGCGACGCACTCGCTTCACGTCGACCAATGGGATTGGGAACGCGTCATCGCCCGGGAACACCGGACGACGGAGTACTTGAAGGCGACGGTCGAATCGATTTACGCGGCACTCCGCGAGACGGAACAGACGGTCGAATCGATGTACGGGATTGAGGCGATTTTGCCAGAGTCGATTCATTTCTTGACGAGCCAAGAACTCGAAGACCTTTACCCGACGCTCACACCAAAAGAACGTGAGCACGCGATTTGTAAAGCGTACGGTGCGGTCTTCCTCTCGCAAATCGGTGGTGCACTCGCCTCAGGCGATAAGCATGACGGTCGTGCGGCCGACTATGATGACTGGTCACTCAACGGCGATATCCTCGTCTGGCACCCGGAACTCGAATCGGCGTTCGAACTGTCATCGATGGGAATTCGTGTTGACGAGACAGCGCTTGCCGAGCAGTTGGTGACAGCCGGAGCTGAAGACAAACGCAAGTACCCGTTCCACCAAGCGGTCCTCGAAGGACGTCTTCCGCTTACCATCGGGGGCGGCATCGGGCAATCGCGTGTCGCCATGTACTTGCTTCGTGCTCGTCACATCGGTGAAGTCCAATCTTCGGTCTGGCCGAGTGAAATGATCACCGCATGTGAAGAAGCTGGAATCAGCCTGTTGTAATTATATAGAAGAAACTAAAACCAGGACTTTCTTTTCAATAAGAAAGTCCTGGTTTTCTGTGCAACATTTTCCACCCTACACGTCAATTTTGACACCTACATAATGGAAGCGTTTTCATCTAAAGTTAGGGTGTACCGATTGGAATCATGATTGTCGACTCTATACTTAGGGAGGAAGCGAAATGAAACGTAAATGGAGATTATCGACCGCCGTGATGACGGCTGGGATGGTATTGACTCTTGCGGCCTGTGGCGGCGGGTCGCTTACGGAAGATGAAGGATCGAACGATGCGAACGCGGATAGCGGGGACAAACAAGACGTCACGTTGAACGTCTTCCAGTTCAAGGCGGAAATCGCCAAAGACCTCGAGGCGATGGCGAAAGAATACGAAGAAGAGACGGGCGTCAAAGTGACCGTCCAAACGGTCGGAGGCGGAGCTGACTATGGGGCAGCGCTCAAGTCCCAGTTCGCGTCAGGCAATGAACCGGACATCTTCAATAACGGCGGGTTCACCGAAGCACAAACGTGGAAAGACAAGTTGGAAGACTTGTCGGATGAGAAATGGGTCGGTGACTTGACCGAAGTGGCCAAAGAACCGATGACGATGGATGACAAACTGTACGGGATGCCGATGAACTTGGAAGGCTATGGTTTCATCTATAATAAAGAGCTGTTCGATAAGGCGGGCATCAGCGAACTGCCGAAGACGTTGTCTGAGTTGACGGATGCGGCTGAGAAGTTGGATAAAGCAGGCATCACGCCGTTCTCGGTCGGTTATGCCGAATTCTGGATTCTCGGTATCCATTTGCTCAACATTCCGATGGCGCAGCAAGACGATCCGGATGCGTTTATCCAGGCGCTGAACGAGAATAAAGGAAAATTCGAGGACAACGAGCAATTCCAACAGTTCTTGAAACTGTTCGACCTCACGATCAAATATGGAAATAAAAATCCACTTACGACGGACTATAACACGCAAGTCACTCAGTTCGCTCAAGGTGAGACGGCGATGCTTCAACAAGGGAACTGGGCGCAACAGATGATTCTTGACGTGAACCCGGACATCGAGATGGGCTTCGTGCCAATTCCGATCAATGATGACAAAGAGAAGATGGACCGCCTCCCGGTCGGTGTCCCGAACAACTGGGTCGTCAACAAAAACTCCGAGTATAAGGAAGAAGCGAAGGATTTCCTCGAATGGATGGCGACGTCTGATACGGGTAAAGATTACATGGTCAACAAGTTCAAATTTATCCCAGCGTTCAAATCGATTGAAGCGAACGACCTTGGACCACTTGCAGACGATATCTTGGCCTATTCAAACGAAGGCAAGACGATCTCGTGGAACTGGTTCAAGTATCCGGATGGTGCGGTCAACGAGTATGGCGCACTGATGCAAGCATACGTTGGCGGTCAAAAGACAGGCGACGAGATGCTTCAAGACTTCACGAAAGTATGGGCCGATAAGGCGAAATGATAGCAACACAAGCGGCGAAATGACCCCTTCGCCACTTGTGTTTTTTTTATGAAGAAACTGTCACATGAATCCCATAAAAATGACACACATACCCCCCTGGGTTTTCGTACAATATGTTCTGTAAGCGATTGATCAAGAGGAGGGGTTATGAAACGACTAAGCGGGTTACTCGCGTTATGGTTCTTCTCACCGATCACTGTTCAAGCGAACGAGGAACCGGTGTCGCTCGAAGAACCGATTGTGATTCAATCGAACGAAACGTTTAACGGTGAAGGAAAGCGGTTCAGTAGTTGTGAACATCCTGCGTTTCAACTCGAAGGGACCGGGGCCGTGCTCGAGAACGTCGAGATCGAACAGTGCGAACGGACGACCGTACCCGCGGTGCTCGTCGTGGGACTCGGCCATCAAGTCATCGACGTTACGATTGAGGCGACCGGGACCGGGATCGCCGTCGAGAACAGTTACGGGGTCAGGTTGATTCGACCGAACGTGACAGGGAAGGGTGAGGAGGAAGGAATATCGATCGAGGATAGCGAGGCGACAGTCATCAAAGGAGCCATCGTCGACCACGTCCGTGACGGCATTTATATTGAAAACGGGACCGGACACGAGTTGACCCGGCCGCTCGTCACGAACTCACGATACGGCGTTCATCTTATGTTCCCGACGGACGTCTCGATTGTGTCCCCGAATCTGCACAACAATGAAACTGGCGCGATGGTGATGGGGACCGAGCGCGTCCGTATCGAGAATGGACAAATCTATGATCAAGTCGGTGCGACAGGAATGGGACTCATGCTGTTCGAAGCGATTGAAACGAGCATCCGTGCCAATGCGATTTATGGGAACCGCGTCGGCATTTATGCCGAAAAATCGGAATGGACAGCGATTCATGATAACGGTGTGAACGGAAATGATATCGGCCTAAGGATGAAACGGGCCAACGGGATGACGTTGACCGGAAACGATGTGACGAACAATCGCTATCCTGTCGTATCATTTGAAGCGGCCGATAACGTGATTGTCGGCAACGAATGGGGCGGGCAGACACTCGATTTGACCCAGGACGGGCAGAGTGAGATCCCGTATCGGGCCGACCCATATTTGTTTTTGCTCGCTGATTCGTATGAAGCGTTTGAATTGCTGTACGGGGCTCCAGGGTTGACCGTACTCGAGCGTGTCCTCAGGAGCCCTGACGAGGTCACGCTCACCGATGTTTCGCCACGGGCGACGACGTTCGAGTTAAAGTGGCAGGGAACGGTTGGGGCAACCGTGTTAAGTGGATTATTGATTTTATTATGGCGATTTGGGAGGAAACAAGATGATTACTTATAAGAAGATGGCAGGATTACTTACCGTATCAGGATTGACGCTCGCATTGGGTGCGTGTTCAAGCGCGGCGGCGGAACCGTTTGACATCGAATGGGGCGAGACCGAATGCGTTGTATGTAACATGAAAATCATGGACGAACAGTTCGCTGCCGAGGCGATCATGGACAACGGAAAAGGCTATGCATTCGATGACATCGGTTGTTTGATGCGGGACTGGTATCCGGAACAGACAGAAGAAGATATCGCAGCTATGTACGTCAAAGACTACAACACGAAAGAATGGGTCGACCTTGAAGAAGGAACATTCGTCTACGATAAGATGTCGAAGACACCGATGGCTTACAATATCGTCTCGTTTGCGAAGGAAGCGGATGCTGAGGCATACGTGGACGAGAACGGCGGCATGGTCATGGACCTCGACGACTTGAAAGACCATTCATGGGAGCGCGGGGAAATGAAACAGCATAAAAAGATGAACGCAGATGATGATAGCAAGATGAGTGAGAATGATTCCTCAGAAGGCCACGGACAGTAAATGATGCTGTGGCGGATCGAGTGGTCGCGCACGTTACGTCAAAAAGAGAGTTACGTCTTCCTGTTCACCTGGATGGTGACGCTCGTGCTGCTTGGCGGTCTCGGACAAGCGCTACCGGTGGCGACCGCCTACACGAACGTCAACGCGACATTACTCACCATCATCGGACTCGTCTTACCGCTTTTCGTCATGTTGACGACGGCGCTCCAGTGGGGAGGGGAGCGGGAGTCGAAACGTTTGCGTCTCTTGACGACGTACCCGCTATCGATGTTTCACCTCGTCTGGATGCGTTACACCGCCTTTCTCGCGACGCAGGCTTTAATTGTCACGCTCGCCTATGCGCTCTCGTCATTCTTCGTATCGATGCCTCTCAAGACGTGGGTCGTCCTTTGGGCATATTCGCTCGGGCTCATCGCGTATGGGGCGGCGTTCGGGACATTCGTTGGCGTCATCGGTCGAAATCGGCTTCAAGCTGTCCTCATGTCTTTCCTCGTTTGGACTGTCTTGATTTTGTTATGGCCGACGGTGCTCGTCAGTGTCATTGCGTGGATACCATACGGTGTTCAGGCGGAAGCGATGGTCGGCGCCTTGTTTTTGAACGGATTTGAGTTGTTGCGCGTCTGGGTGAGCGCAGTATTGGCGGCCCCCGATTTGTTCGGGGCCATCTATGAGACGTTTATTGGGTGGCTCGACGGCCCGGTCGGTACGGCTGTCGTCGGTGCGACAATCATCGGGGTCATTCTCAGTATGTTGGGCGCGGCGGCGTGGTGGTTACGACGGGAGGGTCGACATGATTCAACTTAATCAAGTGGGAAAACGATACGGCGAGTCATGGGCGCTCCATCCGCTTGACGGTGCGATTGACTCAGGCCAGGTCGTCGCTTTATGCGGCAGCAACGGGGCTGGGAAGTCGACACTGTTGAATCTTATGAACGGCACGATTCCCCCAAGCGTCGGGAGCGTGTCCTTGAACGGTCGAACGATCGATGACGGGAAGGCGTACCATCGGACGTTTGGATACATGCCAGACGACTTTGCGTTCGATCCGTCTTGGACCGTCGGTGAGACGTACGCCTATTACACATTATGGCAAGGTGTGAAACCAGATTTAGCGCTGTTGGAGCGCGTCGGTCTCGATGGATTGAGAAACCGAGCCGTCGGGAAGTTGTCGAAAGGGATGCGTCAACGTCTCCTACTGGCGCAGGCGCTCGTGACGAAACCTGACATCTTGCTCCTCGATGAACCGACGAACGGACTCGATCCGACTTGGATGCGTCTGCTCGGTGACTTGTTGCGGGAAGAAGCTGAACGTGGTGCGACGATCGTCTGCTCGACACACCAGCTTGATGTGGCAGCGATGCTCGCTGATGAAGTATGGATGCTCAAGGACGGTCGGCTCGCAGGTCGCGTCCTCGTCACGGACGAAGCGGCGGCTTATGCTGAAATCAAACGTTTCTTTTTCGAATCGGAAGTTGAGGCTTGTCAAACCGGCGCGGCTCGCACAAAATAATAGACAGTTGAAGTGGTGCTCGGAACCTTCCGGCACCACTATTTTATTGGGGAGATGAAACAAATGAGAAAGAATGTTACGGTCGCGCTGTTATTGGCGACTTTTTTAGCGGCGATTGAAGGGACGGTCGTCTCCGTCGCAACGCCGGTCATCGCGAGCGATTTGAATGGGGCTGCCCTCGTGAGCTGGGTGTTTGCCGCCTTCTTGCTGTTCACGGCGGTATCGACACCAATCTATGGGAAGGTGGCCGATTTGTTCGGCCGAAAGCGTGTCCTGTTATTTGGAATCGGGCTGTTCACGCTCGCCTCACTTCTTTGCGGACTTGCCACATCGATGGAACAACTGATTGTCTTCCGGGCGCTTCAAGGGCTCGGCGCCGGTGCGGTATTACCAATCTCGATGACGATTATCGGCGATTTGTATAAATACGAAGAGCGCGGCAAGATTCAAGGGATTTTGAGCGCGGTGTGGGGCGTATCGGGCGTGCTCGGTCCGGTCATCGGCGGGTTCTTGGTCGAGACGTTGTCTTGGCGTTACGTCTTCTTATTGAACGTACCGTTCGCACTTTTATCGTTCATCATGATCGTCACGTTCTATAAAGAGACCGTGACCGAGACGACGGAACGGATTGACGTCAAAGGAGCGCTGTTGTTCGCGTTCGGTACGACGGCGTTCTTGTACGGGCTGATCACGTTCAGCGAGACGAACGTCTGGACGGCCTCGGTCGTCGCCAGTGCCGTCTTCAGCGTCATCTTGCTCACCAGTTTCTTCTTATCGGAACGACGGGCGAAGACACCGTTGTTGCCACTCGAATTATTGAAACAACCAATCATCGCGTCGATCAATGGGGCCGTCTTCTTCGCGGCGTGGGTCCTCGTGTCAATGTCGGCCTATATCCCGATATGGGCACAGGCCGTCCTTGGGAAATCAGCGACCGAAGCCGGATTCATGCTCATGCCACTCTCGGTCGCTTGGACATTCACGTCGATTATCGGCGGCCGTACACTTGGAGCGGCCTCGCCACGGCGTCGGGCCGTGACAGGAATGAGTCTCTTGTTGATCGGGACAATCATCTTGACGCTGCTCACGCAATCAAGCCCAGATCTGTTCGTCTATCTCGCTGTGGCCATCATCGGAGTCGGGTTCGGATTGTCGCAACCGATGTTCATCGTCGTCTTGCAGACCGTCGTATCTTACAGGCAACGCGGGACCGCGACGGCCGCGAACTCATTTTTGAGTACCGTCGGTCAGACGCTCGGTGTTGCCGTGTTTGGTGCAGTATTCAACTTTATCGTCCTCAGCGGTTTCCGTGACGAGGCGGGCTTGAGCGACGTATCACTCGAATCGTTCTTTAATCGAAGCGTCACCGAGACGTTAAACACGACGGTCCGGCTCCAAGGCGAGCAACTCATCGCCACAGGATTGAATACCGTCTTCATCGGAGCGGCACTCGCGGCGTTCATCGCATTGTTGATCGCGCTTCGCTTACCAGCTAACCCACCCGAACCTTCACGCGACAACTAAAGACACGGTATGATGGTGAAAAGGAGGCGATCATGTTGAAACGATGGATCCTTGTGTTATCTCTTGCCATATTAGCAGGTTGTGCATCGGAACCTGCTGACGCACCGGCGCCAGAGGAGACTCCGGGCGAAGAGTCGACCGAAGAAACACCTGCGGAAGATACACCAGGCGATGCACCAACATCGGAAGCAGACGATTCGCTGACATTCGGTGCGAGCGAGTCTGTCGTTGAGCAATTGGACGTACCGTGGTCGATGGTAAGGACCGGCGAAGGATGGCTTATCTCGGAACGAGGTGGCACAATCGCCGTCATCGATGCGGACGGGAATCTCGACCGACAACCGGTCGTCCTCGAAGAAGATGTGCTCGAAATCGGTGAGGGCGGTTTACTCGGCCTGGCCTTGACGACAGATTTCACGACATCCCGACAAGTGTACGCCTATCATACGTACGGGACACCTGGGGACGTACGAAACCGGGTCGTCGAATTGACGTGGGACGGGGAGCGCTTTGAAGAGACGGCTGTCGTGCTCGATGAGATCCCAGGCGCCCAGTTCCACAACGGCGGCCGCTTATTGCTCGATGGCGACGCACTTTGGGTCACCACGGGAGACGCCCTCGTTCCGGATCTCGCTCAAGATGAGACGTCGATTGCCGGAAAAGTGTTACGGGTGTCCTTATCCGGAACAGGCGAGCCGACCGATTGGATTTATTCGTCGGGCCACCGCAATCCCCAAGGGTTGACGAAAGTTGGCGACACGCTCTATGCGAGTGAACATGGGGCGTCCGGTCACGATGAAGTGAACACTCTCGAGCGGGGAAACAACTATGGCTGGCCGCTCATCGAGGCAGACCAGGAACAAGATGGTCTCGAGACACCATGGTTCGAAGTCGGGGAGACATCGTGGGCACCTTCGGGGATCGCAGCGGACGACCGTTACGTATACATGGCGACGCTTCGGGGGAATCGCCTTGTTGCCATCGACCGAGAGACAAAAGAGGTCACCCCGCTCGTCGAGGACAAAGGGCGTATCCGTGATGTCTGGTTAGGAGACGGAGAGCTCTACTTCATCACGAACAATACGGATGGACGCGGAAATCCGAGCAATGAGGATGATCAGCTGTATCGCTTGACCCTCGAATAGAAACTGACACCCGTGTCAGTTTCTATTTTTTTGTTGTCGATATCCAATTATCA
This sequence comes from Exiguobacterium sp. s28, assembly GCF_018618135.1. Taxonomy (NCBI): domain Bacteria; kingdom Bacillati; phylum Bacillota; class Bacilli; order Caryophanales; genus Exiguobacterium; species Exiguobacterium sp. s28. The sequence continues at coordinate 83,327 of NZ_JACSLL010000007.1, forward strand.
GGTATAATGGACTTCATATGGAAAATGAAGGGGAATTTTACATGAAACAATCGCAATTGGTACATAAGAACGAAAAGCTGTATTTTGGACTGCTCGTCGCGGCCAGCGTGTTGACGGTGGTGTTAGGAATCGTCTTCACAATCGCCTCTCTCGGCATTTTCTTATGGATAATCGGAACGATTTTAGCACTGTCTCTATTCACGCACTGGCTTCAAATCGGATATATTCGCACGAACGGCGTCAAAGTGACAGAGCGTCAATTCGCCGACTTGCATCATACATATCAGCGTGTCGGGCAAGAGATGGGGATTCGCCTACTCCCGGACGTCTACATTCTTCAAGCCGGGGGCGTCTTGAACGCTTTCGCGACACGTTTCTTCCAAAAGAACATGGTCATCTTGTATTCGGATATCGTCGAGTTGTCACGTGATGGGTACACGAAAGAAGTCGAGTTTGTCATTGCGCATGAACTGGCACACATTCGCCGTAATCACGTTCAAAAACAGTGGGCCATGATGCTCGGCGGCTGGATCCCGTTTTTAGGGTCTGCCTATTCGCGCGCCTGTGAATTTACGTGTGACCGCATGGCCGCCCACTACATTCAAGACCAAGCCGCATCGAAACGTGCCCTCACGATTCTTGCGATCGGTGGGAAGTTGGCAAAAGAAGTGAGCGAGTTTGACTACTTGTACGAAGCGAGCCGTGAGAACGGATTTATCGCCAAGTTGAGCGAGCTGTTATCGACGCATCCGCCGCTCCCGAAACGGATTGCGGCCATCGCGACGAACGCCGGTGAGACGAACGTTCCGGTCTTCAAGACGGCAGGGTATGTCAAAGGGTCGATTATCGGGACGATTGTATTGAGCGTCATTGTCAATGTGGCCATCGTCGCCTGGTTGTTCACGAGCGATGGGTTGACGGGCTTCTCAGAAGGGTTCGGCTCGCTTGATGCCATGGCAGAAGAGCCGATTCAAGAACTTGCCTACAACGCCGCATCGTACGAAGAGTTCGCGGCATTGCTGGCGGACGGTGCCGACGTCAACACGCAAGATCTGTATGGCGATACGCCGCTCCATAACTTGTTATACGGGGAAGGCGCGGACATCGACACGGTCGAGCTGTTGCTCGAGAGCGGTGCCGACGTGTCCCTCGAGAACGAGGACGGGATGACCCCGGCTGAACTCGCAGCTGACTCGGGTCAACCAACAGGAATCATCGAATTGATTCAATCGTACGAGTGAACAGAGAGGTTTATGGCCATGCGTGTGGCCATAAACCTTTTTAATAACAGCTGTTGCAAACGCTTGCATGGACCGTGATATAATGACAGCGAGGAGGCGATGCGCGGATGAGCATTCGGACGAAGCTGACGGGAATGATCGCCTTGACGATTATCGTTCCCGTCATTTTGGCGACGGTCATTTCTTTTTGGTACGTCAAAGATAGGGAGCGAGAGCGGGGGCTCCAGCTCACCGAATGGTCGCTTGAGCGTGGGACGCTGCAAATGGAGCGATATATCTCGGACTTGAGCCGCCTGCCGACAAGTCTATATGCGAACCGGGACGTGCTCGATATTCTCGAGTATGGGCCGGGGCTATCCCTTCAGCAGACCGAATTGGAAGTGAGACGGGCGCTCCTCGGAATGTACTTGTCCCGCGAGGATGTGGCCCAGATTCAACTGCTCATGCTCGAAGACATGGACTCGTTCGCCGCTTATAAAATGAAAGTGTCCCCGCGTTCGAAACAGCAACCGAGTGCGATTCAACAGCAGTTGTTGAAGGATGAAGAGAGTCGCGTCCTGCTCGAGGCCTCGCATCCGCTTGTGCCGTATCATGATTTCGGTCCGCTCGTCTCGGAAGAAGAGGTCGTCACGCTTCATTTTCGGCTCGATAAGATTGAGACGGACCAGCCGCTCGCGATTCTTTCCATTGATATCCCGGAAGACGTCTTCATCGGTCAGCTCGCCTCGTTACAGAACAACCCGACTGAGAGCCTCTGGTTCATCGGAGGCGGTAATCAAGTGTTTGCGCAACTCGGTGACGGTGAAATCCCGCAAAACGTGTCGACGAACTCGTTGTCGAGCGATGGAAAGCATCACCGCATTGTCAAAGCGTTCGAGTTTGAGAACCAGACGTTTTACGTCGGGAAATCGATTCCAGATCGTCTGTTGACCGAACCGGCATCGCGGACATCGTTCATCATCTTCGTTGTTGGGATGGTGTCGCTCGTATTGGCGTTGATCGGTGCGACCTACGCTTCGATGCGCTTGACGACCCCGATCAAGACACTGACATCGAATATATGGCGCATCGAACAAGGGGATATGACGGTCTCGTTCGATTCCCTCGGAAATGATGAGTTCGGTGTGCTCGGACGGCAATTCAAACGGATGATCGAACGCATTGACGATTTGATTCAACGAGAATATCGTCTAGCGCTCGAAAATCGGACGAATGAACTGAGAGCGCTCCAAGCCCAGACGAACCCACATTTTTTATTCAACGCCTTGCAGTCGATTGGGACGCTCGCGTTGAAAGGGGACGGTAAGACGGTGTACCGTCTGATTACCCAACTCTCGTCGATGATGCGTTACACGATGCATCCGGACGAATCGATGGTGACGCTTAGGCGAGAAGTCGACCACCTCACGTCTTACATTCGGCTGCAGCAAGTCCGGTTCCCGGATCAATTCGAGATCGAGGTCGACGTTCCGGAGACGCTCCTCGATTTGACCGTGCCGAAGATGATTTTGCAGCCGCTCGCCGAGAACTTCTTTAAGCATGGATTTGAGCGCGACGGTGCGACAGCAGCGAACCACTTCTCGGTCCGGATTCACCAAGCAGGGCCAGATCTCGTGATTCGATGTGAGAATAGCGGACGCGATATCTCGGACGAAGAGCTAGCGTTGTTAAAAGAACGGATTGAGAAGTCGACCCAACCTTTGAATGGGGCAGAAGGCACCGGTTTAAAGAACATTCGGGATCGACTCATGTTAAACTATAATCGGGAGGCTCAGTTTATGTTGGCTACACCAGAGACAGGCGGATTTCGTATTGTCATGCGTTTCCCGGCCGTAAAGGAGGCGGATGCGTCATGACGAAAGTATTGATCGTCGATGATGAGTCGCCGGTACGGGAAGCGGTGAAACTGCTCGGGGAGTGGGAACAGCTCGGCGTCACGAAAGTGATCGAGGCGCAGGACGGGGAAGAAGCGAAACGAATCATCGCCAAGGAACGGCCGGCACTGATTTTATCGGACCTGCAGATGCCTCGTTGTAACGGCATCGAGCTGATGGAATGGGTTCATAAGGAAGCTGAGGCGACCAAGCTAATCGTATTGACCGGTTATGACGAATATTCGTACATGCGGCGTGCGATTCAGCTCGGTAGTTTTGATTACTTGTTGAAGCCGATCGACCCGGACGTCTTGAATGAGACGCTTGCACGCGCTCTTGCTGACGTCACGCCTGATGAAGCGGATCCGATTCTACAGATTGGTGCGTTCATCGAGCGCCATTATGCGGAAGAACTCAGCTTACAAGGGATGAGCGAGCGCTTTTACTTGAGCCGCGAATACATATCGCGTCGCTTCAAACAACAGTACGGCGTCAACTTATCCGAATATTTGCTGTCGATCCGGATGCTCGAGGCGAAACGTCTCCTTGAGACGAGTAGACAACGTATTTATGAAGTCGCCCAAGCGGTCGGCTTTTCGGATGATAAATATTTCCGGAAAGTCTTTAAAAAACAGGTTGGCATCACCCCGAATGAATATCGGGAGCAGTGTCACCGACTATCTTGAAGGAGGAATTTAATCATGAGTGTACACATTGGGGCAGAACCAGGACAAATCGCAGAAACGGTATTGTTACCGGGAGATCCGCTTCGCGCGAAATATATCGCGGAAACGTTCCTTGAGGACGTCGAGTTATATAACGAGGTCCGCGGGATGTATGGCTTCACAGGAACATATAAAGGGAAACGCATTTCGGTTCAAGGGACAGGAATGGGCGTTCCATCGATGTCGATTTACGTGAACGAATTGATCATGTCATACGGCGCGAAAAACTTGATCCGTGTCGGTACGGCCGGTGGGATTCAAGAAGACGTTAAAGTACGTGACGTCGTCATCGCGATGAGCGCATCGAGTGAGATGGGTCAAAACCGTGTGCGCTTCAACGGGATGGACTATGCACCGACAGCGACGTTCGACCTCCTACATCGCGCTTATATGAACGCTGAAAAGGCCGGCATCCCGGTCAAAGTCGGTCAAATCTTCACAGCCGACCAATTCTATCAAGATGATTTCCACCATTTCAAGAAGTGGGCCGACTTCGGTTGCCTCGCCATCGAGATGGAGGCGGCAGGACTCTACACACTCGCTGCGAAACATAAAGTGAACGCGTTGACGATCCTTACGATCTCAGACCACTTGTTGACAGGAGAAGAGACGACATCCGAAGAACGTCAAACGACGTTTGACGAGATGATCCGTGTCGCACTCGATACAGCGGTCGAAGTCACGAACTGATGCAAATGCCCTACAAGCCACTGGTTTGTAGGGCATTTTTGTGTCCGTGCGCCTTCCCGTGTATACAAAGTGAAACCGGCAAGCTAGACTGAAGCTGAAACGAACAGTTCGAAAATCGGGCTGTACCAAGGAGTTGTGACTATGAACAAAGCATCTGCCTTTGTCATTTATAGTATCGTCTTTTTTGCTTTCTTTGATCTTTTTGCCCAGCTTCCAGTCATGAGCACGTTCGCGACATCGGTCGGTGCGACACCGTTCATCGCCGGACTCGTCATTGCCATTTATTCATTGTCGAACACGTTCGGCAACATTTTATCGGGGATCTGGACTGACCGGATCGGTCCGATCGTCATCTTATTCGTCGGTCTCGGGCTATCGAGCCTCAGTCTATTGTCATACCATCTCGTCGACACATCGACGACGCTTCTCATCGTCCGCATCGTGCACGGGTTTGTCGCCGGCTTGATCGTACCGGCCGCGTTCACGTTGTCTGCCAATTTGACCGCAGCGAACCGTCAAGGGAAGAAAGTGGCATTGACCGGCAGTTTTGTCGGGTTGGCGGCCATCATCGGGCCGGCGTTCAGTGGGATCATGGCGAGTCGAACGACCGTCCCCGTCGTTTTCACATACGTCGCGTTTTATGGGGCGATGGTCGCATTACTCGCACTCATCTTTTTACGTCCGTCGAAACTGTCGCTCGGAACATCGAGCCGTCAAGAGGAAGGGAAATCACGGCTTGAACGTGACGTCGTGAAGGCGTATATCGGTGCCTTCCTTTTAATGTTCTCGCAAGGTGCGATCGCGTTCTTGCTACCACTTTATGTACAGTCGCTCGGCTATGACTCCCGCTTGAGCGGGACACTGCTTAGTACGTTCGGAATCATGGCGGTGCTCGTATTTGTGTTACCGACGAACCGTTTGTTCGATCAAATCGAACCAGCGAAACTTGCGGCACTCGGTGTCGGCATTCTTGGTGTGAGCCAACTGTTGATCGGCCGTGCCGAGACATCTAGTCTCTTATACGGGGTGCTCGCCTTGTACGGTGTCGGTTTCGCGATCTTGTTCCCAGCCATCAACACGATGTTGATCAAAGCCACCAACCATGCCAACCGTGGCAAATCCTACGGATATTTTTATGCCTTCTTCTCGCTCGGGACGGTAACGGGCTCGGCTTTTTTAGGCTGGCTTTCCATCACGTTGACGCAAAAATTCACGGTGACCGGAGGCATCTTGCTCGCCGCCGGGTTGGTTCTCGTCTTGATGCAACAAGCGAAAAAGCGGAACGTGCCCGTGAGATAAGGCAGACCGAGAGTGTGCGGAGCGAAGGTTCAAAATGGTCGATGGCCAAGAGAAAATGATAAGATGAAGCTAGCGCTATCATCTAAGGGAGGCAGATTTATGCTCGCACCAATCGAACAGTTGACCATCGAAGAGCTCATCCGTAAACAACGTCGCTTCTATCGGACACAAGCGACCAAATCGCTCGCATTCCGTCTCAGTATGCTGACGTTTTTAAAAGAATCGATTAAACATCATGAGGCCGAAATTCTCCAAGCGTTGGAGCAGGATTTGAACAAATCGGAACTCGACGCGTTCACGACGGAGATTGGTTTCGTCTACGATGAGATTACACGGACGACTCGTGAGTTGAAACGTTGGATGCGCCCGAAGCGAGTCCGCGGTGCTTCGATTCATCTCGGGACGAAAAGTGAGGTCATGTATGAACCTTATGGCACGGTACTGATTATCGCTCCATGGAACTACCCGTTTCAATTGGCGATGGCACCGCTCATCGGAGCGATTGCCGCAGGGAACACGGCCGTCGTGAAGCCTTCGGAATTGACACCGAACGTCGCCCAAATAATCACAAAAGTGCTCGAACGGGCGTTCACTGACCGCTTCGTCGTCAGCGTCGAAGGAGATAAAGACGTGGCGACGGAACTGCTCGCAAAGAAGTGGGACCATATCTTCTTCACTGGGTCGACACCGGTCGGGAAAATTGTCATGGAGGCGGCGGCGAAACATTTGACGCCGGTCACGCTTGAGCTCGGCGGGAAATCGCCGGCCATCGTCCATGACGATGCCAATATCGAGATTGCGGCGAAACGGATCGCTTGGGGCAAATGGATGAACGCTGGGCAAACGTGCGTCGCTCCAGACTATGTCCTCGTCCATGAATCGAAACGAGAGGTATTCCTCGAAGCCATTAAACGTGAAGCGTTCACGATGTTCGGGAATGGCGTCGGGACGAAGCGGTTCACACGAATCGTCAATGAGACACATTTCGACCGTTTGACCGGATATTTGACGGAAGGCGACGTATTTTTCGGAGGTCAGACCGACCGAGATCAATTGAAGATCGCTCCGACTGTATTGACGGACATCGAAGAAGACGCAAACGTTATGAAGGATGAGATTTTTGGGCCGATTCTACCGGTACTCACGTATCGTCAACTCGATGAAGTGATTGATTTCGTTGCAGCGCGCCCACACCCGCTCGCGCTCTATTTGTTCACTGAGACGAAAGAGGTGGAACAGAAGGTGATGAAGCATCTCACGTTTGGCGGAGGTTGTGTCAATGATGTCCTTATGCATTTGACGAACCCGAACCTGCCGTTCGGTGGCGTCGGTGAGAGCGGAATGGGCTCGTATCATGGTCGCTACAGCTTTGAGACGTTCAGCCATGCCAAATCGATTTTACGCAATACGACGAAATTTGATTTGCCGGTTCGTTATCCGAACTTCAAGGGAGCCGAGAAGTTGATTCGACTCGTCTACCGATGATTGGATTAGACTGCAGAGAGCCTGCAGTCTTTTTTTGTGAACGAAAAAATAAGAAGATTGTTTGAAATGTCACATACTTTTATGAAAATGCCCATTGCCCTCCTGTATAATAAAACCATATATCACGCACGAGGCCAGATTAGGCATGAGACCAGTGGAGGGAGCAGACAACATGACTATGAAATGTGGGACGACCCAACCGAACAGCTTCGTCTTCTCAGAAGAGACGAAACAGCTCTTATTCGAGATGATGACGTTTCAAGAATATTCAAAAGCGAGTATCGTTTGTTGGGAAGGAGAAAAATGCAGTAAGTTCTTTTATTTGAAGAGCGGTACCGTCAAATTCACGAAACTGACGAAAAAAGGGAGTTCGCTCATCATGTTCATATACGGCGCTGACGACTTCTTTGGAGAGTTCGACATCGACGATGTATTCCCGAGCTCCTATAGTATCGAGACGACCGAGGACAGTGTCATCGGCTGGATTTCAAAACAAGAGATGGACGAGCTCGTGCGTCAAGACGCGCAGCTGGCTACGGAGGTGTTGCGTTGGACTTCGATGATGCGCAAACAGTCCGAGATGAAGTTACGTGACTTGTTGCTGTATGGGAAGCCAGGGGCGCTCGCCTCGACGTTGCTTCGCATGGCGGCAATGCACGGCGTAGAGGAGACAGAGGGGGTCACAGTTCCGAGACATCCGTCTGACGGCGAACTCGGACAATTGATCGGTGCACCTCGCGAAACGGTCAATCGAATGATGAACCAGTGGCGGAAAGAAGGCGTGTTAACGACGACTCCGACATCGATGGTGTTGCATGACATCGATTTCCTAAAAGAGCTATGTTACTGCGAAGGCTGTCCCGCCGGTATTTGTCGGCTTTGACTTGCCGTTCATAAGCATTGAAAAACGTGCGGCGTCACGACATGAGAACATGAACAGGTGATTGGACCGACTGATGTCGGAGCAATCGCCTTTTTGTATGCCTTTTTTCCAAATGTGAACTTTATGTGTGGAAACTACGCAAATTTGATGTGATTGTCACTTTTGAAGTGACAAATGTCACATATTAATCAGTGCCCCTTTTCATACAATGAAAGTGGAAATCAAAGGGAAAGGGGTCCTTCACGTGGAGAAAAACGATGGACAAGAACCGAACTTAAAAGGCACGTTCACATCGGTCATGATTGTCGCTGGTGTCATCATTGCCATGTGGTCGTCGGTCTTTTACTTATTTGTGACACGATAACGAGCAAGAGGAGGGAAGCACGATGCATATTCATAAACTTGAGAAGTATTGGTTAGTATTCGGCATTATTCTATTAGGCGTCTTTTTGACAGTGCTCGGTATCTCTGCGTTTGCGGCAGGGAATCAGCCGGCTTCGGACGCCGATTTGATCGACCCGGCAAAAGTGCATCAAACTGCACCGTTCGACAAACCAGGGCTTCATAAAATCGGTGACAACGAGTATGAGCTCGTCATGGTCGCCCAAGCGTTCACATTCACACCGGGCAATGTGGAAATCCCAAAAGGGGCGAAAGTCACGTTTCTCGTCACGTCACCGGACGTCGTCCACGGGTTCCAATTGACAGGGACACCGGTCAATATGATGGTCGTGCCAGGCCACATCAACTCGCTCACGTATACGTTCGAAGAAGCAGGCGAATTCTTGATTCTATGTAACGAATACTGTGGGACCGGACATCACATGATGTCGACAAAAATTAAGGTGGTGGACTAAATGAATGACGTAGCCTCAAAATTAAAACAGTGGGAAATGGAACGCGGCGTACCGGTACCAAGTATCGGTGTTAAAGAAGCGCGCCTCGCCTATGCCCATGTCGTCATTTCGGTCCTCGCCGTCCTGATCGGCGGTTTGGCAGGACTCATGCAGACGCTCATCCGAACGGGCGTCATCCCGGAAGTATTTGGTTATTATCAACTCTTGACCGCACACGGTATCATGCTCGGTCTCGTCTTCACGACAATGTTCATCATCGGTCTTCTTTACGCGCTCCTCGCTAAGTCGTTCGGACGTTTTGAGTCGTTCCCGACCCGGGTCGCATGGCTCGGATTTTGGATGATCATCGCCGGTGCCGTGCTCGTCACGATCATGGTGCTCGCCAATAAAGCGACCGTGTTGTATACGTTTTACGCGCCGCTCATGGCCGACCCGATCTTCTATATCGGCCTCGTCTTGTTTGTCGTCGGCACATGGTTGTCTGCGTTCGCCATGTTCCGGATGTATGCGGACTACAAACGGGAGAACCCAGGTATTCACCCGCCGCTTCCGGCGTATATGAGTGTCATGACGATGCTATTGTGGGTCATCGCGACGCTCGGTGTGGCCGGAACGATTCTGTTCCAGCTGCTACCGCTCTCGCTCGGATGGAAAGACACGGTCGGGATTGAGTTATCACGGACGTTGTTCTGGTACTTCGGTCACCCCCTCGTCTATTTCTGGCTCATGCCGGCCTATATCGTCTGGTATACGGTCGTGCCGAAAGTCATCGGGGGGAAAATCTTCTCGGATGCGCTCGCCCGGATGGCGTTCCTATTGTTCCTCTTGTTCTCGTTCCCGGTCGGTTTCCACCACCAGTTGACAGAGCCGGGGATTGAGCCGTTCTGGAAGTTCGTTCAAGTCATCTTGACGTTCCTCGTCGTCATCCCGTCGTTTATGACGGCGTTCTCGCTGTTTGCGACGTTCGAGCTTCGCGGTCGCGCACTCGGTGCCCGTGGGCTATTCGGTTGGGTCAAGAAAATGCCATATGGGGATGTCCGTTTCCTCGCGCCGTTCGTGGGCATGTTGTTCTTCATTCCAGCCGGAGCCGGCGGGATCATCAACGCATCGCACCAATTGAACGCGATGGTCCACAACACACTTTGGGTCACAGGTCACTTCCATATCACAGTCGGGACGGCCGTCGCCTTGACGTTCTTCGGAACGGCATATTGGCTCGTACCGGTATTGCGCGGTCGTACACTCACGAAAAAGATGAACCGACTCGGATTGATTCAAACGGGAACGTGGGCGTTTGGGATGTCAATCATGTCTTACGCAATGCACATCTCAGGACTCCAAGGTAACCCGCGTCGGACCGGACCGGCAACGTACTTCTCGGATGCGCTTACGCGCGAATGGATTCCATACCACATCGCCATGGCGATTGGCGGGACGATCCTCTTGATCTCGGTCCTCATCTTCGTTTACTCAATGTTCAACTTGTCGTTCCTCGCGCCGAAAGGGGAGGAAGAATTCCCGCTCGCTGAGACGGAAGAGGCAGCGATGGAGACGCCTCGTTTCTTTGAAAACTGGAAACTATGGATCACCGTCACGTTCGTCTTGATCGCGTTCGCTTATACGGTCCCGATTTGGCACTTGATTGAGAGTGCGCCACCGGGAGCGAAAGGCTGGGTGCTCTGGTAAACTGAAGTCAGCCCTTTAGCGGGGCTGACTTTTTTTGTGGGAAGGGGATGAGGGGATGGACACTTTACGGGAAACCATTCGTCGAGAACACGCCAAGCATCCGCAAGGCCGGCCGTTCATCGTCGCCATCGATGGATTGAGCGGAGCTGGGAAGACGACGCTTGTTGATCAACTGCGCGGGACCTCACCGAAGGAAGTGATGCTACATATCGATGATTTTATCGTCGAGCGGCATCGGCGTTACGAGACGGGACAATCGGAAGCGATGGAATATTATGCGCTCCAATGGGACGTCGACTTACTTGTCCAGACGTTGTTCGAACCGTTGCGGCAAGGGGAGACAACGCTGACGTTACCGTACTATGCGCGCGACCGGGACGAAATCGTCATGCGAAAAATCGAGATTGCTCCGAACGCACTTGTCTTGATCGAAGGGATTTTTTTATTGCGGGACGAGTGGCGCCCTTATTTTGACTACGTCGTCTATCTCGACTGTCCGCGGGAGGTCCGGTATGAACGGGTCTTGAATCGTGATACGTATATCGGCGATTTGTCGGAGCGGATTGCCAAGTACGAGCGCCGGTACTGGCCCGGAGAAGTGCATTATTTGAAGACGGTTAATCCGAAAGCCAAGGCCAATCACATCGTTCAATCCAGTTGACGCATCCACTTATAGGAGGATGCGTTTTTGTTTTGGAAAAAACTGTTGACTCCGTTAGTGTACTATGGTGATAATACAGTCAGATAGTGTATTAGTCGAATCATACACTTAGAGAGGTGACCACATGATCATACAATTCAACACGAGAGCCCCGGTCTACATCCAAGTCGTCGACTACTTCAAAAAGAAAATGGCACTTGGCGAACTGAAAGCGGGCGAAGAGATGCCGTCGCGGCGTGAGCTAGCGAGCGAATTGAAAATTAACCCGAACACCGTCCAAAAGGCGTTCAAAGAAATGGAGGAACAACAATTGATTACGACCGAACGGAATCGCCCAAGTCGCGTGACGACGGATGAACATGTATTGAAACGGATCCGTACCGAACTCGTCGATGAGGCGGTCGCCGTCTTCGTCGAATCGATTCAAGAACTCGACGTCACGATGGATGAGCTCGTCGATAAAATCAAACGGCAATACGGGGAGGGGAATCTCGATGATCGAAGTATTGGGAGTTAAAAAACGTTACCGGAGAAAACAAGTTATCGAAGACGTGTCGTTCACGGCCCAAAAAGGAGAAATCACGTGCCTAATCGGCTTGAATGGGACCGGGAAGTCGACCATTCTCAAAGGGATCATGGGGCTGACGCCATTCGACCGGGGGACGGTGCTCGTCGACGGCAAACCGCTCGACTTGAATCGTGTCGCGTTCGTGCCGGATCACTCGACGTTCCCGCTCCATTTCACGATTGAACAGTGCGAGGCGTTCATGCGCGACTTTTATCCAAAGTTCGACCCGAAATTGTTTGCCCGTCTTGTCGATGAGTTCAAGCTGTTCCCAGAGGACAAGTTGAATGAACTCTCAAAAGGGACGCTCGCGAAAGTGAATTTGGTGCTCGGCATCGCCCAAGACCCGGACTATTTATTGCTCGACGAACCGTTCTCGGGCATCGACGTATTCTCGAAAGAACAAATCGTCGAGTTGTTCTCGAGTGACATCATGGAAGACCGCGGCGTCTTGATCACGACGCATGAGATTGAAGACATCGAATATTTGGTCGATAAGGCCGTCATGTTGAACAACGGTCGAATCGTCCGTGAGTTCGACGTTGAAGACGTCCGCTTCATTCACGGAAAGTCGATCGTCGATGTCATGAGAGAGGAGTTTGGGGCATGAACTTATTGAAACTAATCGGATGGGAAGTCGAACGGATGACGAAACCGTATCTCATCTTGATCACACTGCTCGTCGTCGTTCAGTTCGGTTGGCTCGGATTCTTTTTATGGAGCGAGACGAATATGTATGAAGAAATCCGTCGCACCGGGACACCGGATTATATCTTGACGTTCGCCAATTATCTCGGAGGCATGGCGTTTATTTTGTCGATCGGGGTAGCGGTGACGGCGATGATATTTTTCAGTTTTTGGATTTGGTATCGGGATTTCCAAGGTCGCGGCACGTTCATGATGCGCCTGCTGCTCATGCCGCAACAGCGGATGCTCGTCTTCGGTGCGAAGCTAGTGACGATGATGTTGATGATCCTTGGATTGTTCTCCGTCCAGTGGATTGCGCTCAAACTCCAGTACATAGCGTTTTCGAGTTGGTTTGACTCGCAAATAATTCCGATGCGTGGCTCATTCGAACAGACCATCGGCTACGATGGGGCGCTCTCAATCATGTATCCTGCTTCAATCGTCAACTTTATCATCCATCAATTGCTGATTGTGATCATCATTTTATTCGTCTTCACATTCGTGTTGATTGAACGAAGTCTATGGCAGCGGACAATGTGGTCGTCGATCATTGCGATGTTGATGCTTGGAACGTTGATTGTCGTTCCTGTGACGGCACTTTTCTTCCTGGAGAACCGCTTGTTTATGGATGAGATGACGCTTGTGATTGGTCTCGGTCTAATGGCATGGATGATGGCAGCGGTGTGGATTAGTCATCGTTACCTGATGAAGAAATTAAGTGTGTGAGGTGAGCGTATGAAACGAATGTGGAATGTGGTCGCACTCGGTGCGGTCGTCGTCATCGGTCTCGGGACGTTCGCTTTCGATATGCGGGACACGAAAGCGGAATGGGAGTTAGATGTCAAAACGAATCCTAGTGTGTGGAAGTCACAAACGGTTGGTCTATTTTACGGAACGGAAGAAGAAGGTACGACGGAACGATTCCAATTGACGACCGATCGTAGTCGTGTGACGAGCAATGTGAACTATATCGAAGAGGCGTTAAATTATCGGAGCGAGGTAGATCCGTCAGTTCGTGGTTTTTATCGAGAATTGTCTGGCTTAAGTTTTATGCAATCGATTCGAACAGCTGACGGCTATATTGGCGTCGGCCAGAACGGGAACAAAGAGATTGCGGTGTTCCGAATGAATGGACAAGAAGTCACCAAACAAGTCTTTGGGAATGAAGTTGATGGCGCTTCTGAATTGATGGACAGTCCTTGGGCCGGCCTCTTTGTTCATGAAGGAAACGTGCATGTCATTTACCGAGATGGTTATGGAGAGAATCCAGAGACGAAAATTGCTAGGTTCGATGAGGCTTCCAAACAAATCGTGATCGAGAGCGTGGCGTTACAAGATGAATCCATTTCGACCGTGACTGGAACGTCGTGGGCTTTCCGACCGTACATGGCGACGATTGACGCGGATAATCGGTTCATCCCGGTTGGCATGACCGAGCAAACATCCATCACGGAAAATGGAGAAACTTATTTAAGTGAGCAAGAAAAGATTGGGATTTATGCGTATGATGCGGAAACGAAACAAGTCGTTGAATTGATGGCAGACGGTGACATGTGGAACGCGACGGTGTACGAGGATCAATTGATTTCCTTACAAGAAGACGGGACCGAATTCGTCATCGATTTGAAGACTGGGAAGAAGTCGACACGTTCAGTCATCGATGGTTCGGTCGGCACGACCTCATACATCGGGGACCGACTGTACCATGCCCGCCCTACGAAAGATGGGGCCGTCATCGATGTCTATCAAGATGGAAAAGCCATCTCGAGCGCCACGGTGAAAGCGACGAACGACGAGGCGAAAGCATTGGTGAACAACACAGAATATTACGTGGAATAAAAAAATAAGCGAGAGGCGGCCGCCTCTCGCTTATTTTGATGGTTTCGGGATGATAATCCCTTCTTCTAAATCAAGCAACATGTCGATCAGTTCCGCACAGAACTCCGGGAACTGGTCGAGGAACGCACCTGGACCGACCTCGTCGGTGAAATCGATATACAGGTCCGACACGTTACCGGCCATCTTCGCCGGGAGGGCGAGGAACGCCGACCCGAACCGCCAGTTGCCGCGGATATCGAGCAGTTTGCCGAGCATCACATCGCCCGGTTCACGAGCTTCCGGAAGCATCACTTTGTAAATCTCTTTCGTCTCCCAATCGCGTAAACCGTCTTCGGTCACTTCGAAGACTGAACAGCGCGGGACCGCCAAGCCTCGGAGCGCGTGATACAGGGCGGGGGACATGTCGGCCTTATGGTCCGCCAAGTAGCGTCCGTGCGGTGTCATCCCATCCTCGTCCGTCTCGAAAAAGACGGCCCAATCGATGAACAAGTCACGAAATAGCTCCGCGTCTTTCAAGTGCCACGTGCCTTCTGAGGCGATTTCTTGTATATAGTTCGTCCATTGCGTGCTACGCGCGAGCGCGGCTTGCTCATATAACTTTTTCAGCTCGGCCAGCAATTCGGACTCTTCTACGAGCAAAGGGAATGGAATTACTTTCCGGTCTTTTTTCATCGGCGTGGTCCTCGTTTGTTCGCAGGGCGCTTGACGACCGGCGGTTTATCCTCAATCCGTTTCTCGATGACGTCTCCACGGTAAATCTCGAGTTCTTTCAATTCGACGCCGAGTTGACGAGCGAACGATTTCAAATGCGTCAAATCTTCATCCGTCACGAGCGAGAGGACAGTCCCAGCCGCATTGCCGCGTGCCGTTCGGCCCGAGCGGTGAATGAAGTCATCAATCGATTCTGGCAAGTCGAAATGGACGACGTGTGTCACTTCTTCGATATCAAGGCCACGGGCTGCGAGACCTGTCGTGATGAGGAGCGGATAGTCGCCTTTACGGAACTCACGAAGTGTTTCGACACGTTCGCGCTTCCCTTTCAAGCTGTCGAGCATGCGATAGTTCACTTTCATCTTGTCGAGCTCACCTTTCAACGGTGGCAAGAACGAACGGTTGTTGATGAAGGCGAGCGCTTTGACGTTGTCGACATGCGACAGGCGGCGGAGCAACTCTGGTTTATACCGGCGCGTCGTCAACATGTAGCCGTAGGTGACTTGTGCGCTCACGGCCCGCTCGATTTTCACATGTGCCGGCTCCTTTAAGAACGGGGCAGCCCACGCTTGAAGCGTGTCTGTGAGTGTCGCCGAGACGAGGGCGATTTGATGTTCATGCGCCGTATGTTTGATGATCCGTTCGGCAGATTCTGTCAAACCGCTATCGATGATTTGATCGGCTTCGTCGAGGACGATCGTATGCGTCTCGTGAAGTTTCAACTTTTTCTTCTCAATGAGTTCGACGAGTCGGCCCGGTGTCCCGACGATCAAATGTGGTTTTTTCTTCAACCGGTCGATTTGACGTTTCAACTCGACACCACCGATGAACGAAGCGATGCGGACGTCACCTTTCTCGGTGAAGCGTTGCGCGACCGTTTGAATCTGCATGACGAGTTCACGCGTCGGCGCGACGATGACGACTTGGATGCGGTCGTTCGACGCGTCGATTTTTTCGATGGCGGGTAATAAGTAAGCAAGCGTCTTCCCGGTACCTGTCGGCGCTTCAATCGTGACGTCTTTTCCGTCAAGAAGAAGCGGGAAGGCTTCGGCTTGGACCGGCATTGGTTCAGTAAAGCCAAGGCGATCCCAGGCTTCGTTAATAAATGGTTTTGTAAAGTTCATATCAATTCTCCTTATCGTGGGGCAAAAACAAAGGAAGCATAAGCGCTCCCTGTCTTAGATATAGCGAACATGTTCAGTATCTTGGTCGAATGAAGAACGGAGTGTCTGTGTGAACGTCTGTCCGTCCTCGATGAGTTTGATGTGCACATCGATTTGGTCAGCCGACGCCTCGACGCCTTCGACGGTGAAGCCTTGATACACACGGTACTGCAATTCTTTCGTCAACCGTTCGTATGAAGCGAGCTCTGGATACGTCGCTGCCACGTCAATCGGGCGCGAGATGAGAGCAACGAGCAAGTTATCGCGGTAGTCGATGAAATCCTCGTTTTCGATGTCGTCGTCAAACCGAATCCAAAAACCTGCATCTTCAAACTCAGTGATAAATCCGTCACGTTGTTCACCGTTTTCCTCTACTTTAAGAGAGATGCGGTCACCGGTCTTTAAATCGTGAGCGGCTGTCAATAATTCGTACGTCATGGGAAGAACCCCTTCCTCTTCTACAATGTTCTGCCTTCATTGTGTCCGATATAAGGCAAAAATTCAAGTTCTATCCCCGAGGTGTGAGGTACATCACTACGAAAACTGTATAAATCGTCACATCCCATCTGAAATGATACAGAAATGAGTTGAATCCTGCCGTAACAAGACTTATCTGTTTCAGAAGGAAGGGTTTTTGCATTATAACAGTATTTAAAGCGCTTACAAAAACGGCTTTATGCCAACGTTCATGAGATTGTTACAACTTTCACAAGAATGTAAAACAAAATGTTCACGTTTTCACGTACACTCAACTTATAGAAAGCACGCAGTTATCTCAACTATGAGGAGTGACCCACAATGGCAACCGAAATTAAATCAGCCTGGTCAGGATTTGTACCTGGGCAGTGGACGAACGAAGTGAACGTCGGTGAGTTTATCCGTTTGAACCGACACGAATACACAGGGGACGATCATTTCCTCGTCGGACCGACCGATGCGACGAACCGTCTTTGGGCACAAGTGATGGAATTGACGAAAGAAGAGCGGGAACGCGGTGGTGTTTGGGCGGTCGATCAAAACAACCCATCGACAATCGTCTCGCACGGACCGGGATACTTAAACAAAGAGCTCGAGAAAGTGGTCGGTGTTCAAACGGACGAGCCGTTCAAACGTTCGATCCATCCAAACGGCGGGGTCCGGATGGTCGACGCTGCCCTTGAGTCATACGGTTTCGAGCCGAACCCTGAAATCACAAAGATTTATTCGGAAATTCGCAAAACGCATAACCAAGGTGTCTTCGATGCGTATACACCTGAGATGCGGGCGGCGCGGAAGTCAGGGATCATCACAGGTCTTCCTGACGCTTACGGCCGAGGACGGATCATCGGCGACTACCGTCGTGTTGCCTTGTACGGGTTAGATTTCGTGATTGCAGAACGTAAAAAAGACTTGGCGAACCGTGGCGGTTTCTTATCAGAGTCAGATATTCGGACACGGGAAGAAATGTCTGAGCAGCTCCGGGCCCTCCAAGAGTTGAAACAACTCGGTGCGGCGTACGGGTTTGACCTCGGCCGTCCGGCGGAAAATACACAAGAGGCGTACCAATGGGTATACCTTGCATATCTCGCAGCCGTCAAAGAACAGAACGGCGCCGCGATGTCACTTGGACGTGTCTCGACATTCCTCGATGTTTACGCAGAACGTGATATCGAAGCAGGTCGTTTGACCGAGTCAGACGTTCAAGAAATCGTCGACCACTTCATCATGAAGCTCCGGATTGTCAAATTCTTGCGCACGCCTGACTACAACGAATTGTTCTCGGGTGACCCAACGTGGGTGACCGAGTCAATCGGTGGGATGAGTGAGGATGGTCGCTCGAACGTGACGAAGAGCTCATTCCGCTTCTTGCATTCACTCTCAAACCTCGGGCCAGCACCAGAACCGAACTTGACGGTGCTTTGGTCGACGAAATTGCCAGAAGGATTTAAACAATATTGCGCGAAGATGTCGATTGAGACGTCTGCGATCCAATATGAGAACGACGACCTCATGCTTCCAGAGTTTGGCGACGACTACGGCATCGCCTGCTGTGTGTCACCGATGAAGATCGGGAAACAGATGCAGTTCTTCGGTGCCCGCGCCAACATGGCAAAAGCACTCCTTTACAGCATGAACGGAGGCCGCGATGAGAAGAGCGGCGACCAAATCGCGCCGGTTTGGGAGATGAACACCGAAGACGTGCTCACGTACGACAAAGTGTATGCCGACTTCGATCGGACGCTCGATTGGCTCGCCGAGCTCTACGTCAACACGCTCAACGTCATCCACTTCATGCACGATAAATATGCGTACGAACGGATCGAGATGGCACTTCATGACCCAGAAATCCTACGGACGATGGCATGCGGAATCGCCGGTCTCTCGGTCACAGCAGATAGTCTGTCAGCCATCAAATATGCGACCGTGAAACCGGTCCGCAACGAGCAAGGCATTGCTGTCGACTTCGAGACAGAAGGCGACTTCCCTAAATTCGGAAACAACGATGACCGTGTCGATTCAATCGCCGTCGAACTCGTTGAGTCGTTCATGGAAAAAGTGCGTAAGCATAAAACATACCGCGACGCGCTCCATACGCAATCGGTCTTGACGATCACATCAAACGTCGTCTACGGCAAGAAAACTGGGAACACACCGGACGGACGCCGTGCCGGCGAACCGTTCGCCCCAGGTGCGAACCCGATGCATGGCCGCGATACGAAAGGTGCTGCCGCATCGCTCTCATCAGTCGCGAAACTTCCGTTCGAGCATGCGCAAGACGGGATCTCATACACGTTCTCGATCGTACCGAAAGCACTAGGCAAAGAAGAAGTAGCTCGTGAACTCAACTTAGCGGCACTTCTTGACGGCTATATGGGCGGCGAGCATAAAGGACATCACTTGAACGTCAACGTCTTCAACCGTGAAACGTTGCTCGATGCGATGGAGCATCCGGAAGAATATCCACAGCTCACCATCCGCGTCTCTGGCTATGCGGTCAACTTCATCAAGTTGACGCGCGAACAACAAATCGACGTCATCAACCGGACGTTCCACGGTTCATTGTAAGTAATCAAGGCTTGGCGGCCTTCTTCTGAAGGCCGCTCATTCGTTAGGAGGTCATTTCGATGACAATGGGATATGTACACTCGGTCGAATCGTTTGGAACCGTTGACGGCCCGGGAATTCGTTTTATCGTCTTTTTACAAGGTTGTGCGCTTCGTTGCTTGTATTGCCACAACGCTGACACGTGGGATTTCAAAAAGAATAACCATCGTTCGGCCGAGGACGTCATTCAAGAAGCGCTCAGCTATCGTCCGTTCATGGAAGCATCAAAAGGCGGTATCACGATTTCAGGGGGCGACCCGCTCGCGCAGCCAGAGTTCTTAGAAGCGCTCTTGCGTGAAGCGAAGAAACACGGGCTCCACACGACACTCGACACGTCGGGCGCACTTCGTCCCCCTAACTTGGATGCCATCTTAGATCATACGGATCTCGTCTTACTCGATATCAAACATATCGACGATGACATGTGTAAGAAACTGACGGGACGGAGCAACGTCAACACGCTCACGCTTGCTGAACATTTATCCGAGCGCGGAACGAAAATGTGGATTCGCCACGTCCTCGTCCCAGAATGGACACTTGATGAAGGAGCGCTCCGCCGCACGGCCGCGTTCATTCAAAAGCTCGACCACGTCGAGAAAGTCGAAATTTTGCCGTACCATGAGATGGGTGTCTATAAATGGGAGGCACTCGGTCTCGACTATCCGCTCAAAGGGATTAAACCCCCGACGACGGAAGAAGTAGAATGGGCGGAAGGGATCTTACAAGGAACCGTTTAAAAAACTGCGCAGACCGTCACGGTCTGCGCAGTTTTTTGGATTACAAATGTTTTTGACTGACGTGCTGACGGATGGCTGCCTCATCGAGTGGGCGCTTGGCGACGCCGGTCTCGACGGCGGCTTTGGCGACCGCGACTGCGACGGCGGGTGCGATTCGCTCATCGAACGGGCTCGGGATGACGACCCCGTTTATGAGATCTTCCTCGGTCAACAAGTCGGCAATCGCGTGGACGGCCGCTTCTTTCATCTCTTCGTTGATCTCGGTGGCGCGAACGTCAAGCGCCCCGCGGAAAATACCAGGGAAGGCGAGGACGTTGTTCACTTGGTTGGCGAAGTCGGAACGACCGGTCGCGACGACACGCGCCCCGGCTTTTGTCGCGAGGTCCGGCATAATCTCCGGAATCGGGTTCGCGAGTGCGAAGATGACCGGATCGACAGCCATCGAACGAACCATCTCTTCGGTGACGGCACCGGCCGCCGAGACGCCGATGAAGACGTCGGCACCTTGAAGCACATCGGCGAGCGTCCCTTCATGTTGCTTCCGGTTCGTTGCTTTGGCGATTTGCTCTTTGAACGGGTTCATCCCTTCGACGCGTCCTTCGTAAATCGCACCTTTCGTGTCACAGATGACGAGGTCTTCGACGCCGAAACGCTTCAACAGTTTCGCGATGGCGATGCCGGCAGCCCCGGCACCGTTCATGACGACCCGAAGTTCAGGCATCGTCTTGTCGACGAGTCGTAGTGCGTTGACGAGACCTGCTAGGACAACGATGGCCGTCCCGTGTTGGTCGTCATGGAAGACGGGAATCGGGAGCGTCTGTTTCAGGCGCGCCTCGATCTCGAAACATTCGGGCGCCTTGATGTCTTCTAAGTTAACGGCACCGAATGTCGGCGCAAGCAATTCGACCGTCCGGACGATCTCGTCGACGTTATGCGTGTCGAGACAGATGGGGAACGCATCGACCCCGGCAAAGCTTTTGAACAAGACGGCTTTCCCTTCCATGACCGGGAGCGCGGCCTCTGGACCGATATTGCCGAGGCCGAGGACGGCACTTCCGTCCGAGACGACGGCGACCGTGTTGGCACGGAGTGTATAGTCGTAAGACAGTTCTTTATCTTCAGCGATGCGACGGCATGGTTCGGCGACACCTGGTGAATAAGCGAGACTGAGCGCTTCTTTCGTGTCGACGTCGACTTTCGGTGTCGTTTCCAATTTTCCGTGATGCATGGCGTGCATCTCAAGTGCGCGTTCGTTCAATGTTTTCATAGGTCTCTCCCTGTATGCTAGCGATTTTTATCTGTGACAATACGAATCCATTGTAGCGGAGAAACCGCTTTCTTTCGAGGGTTTTGCCTGCATTTATGCGAACTATTTCTGAACGATTGTTCACAAATGTCGGATTGGTGATAAGACTTGGTGCTAGGGCAGGAAGGTCGAAAAAGGAGCCACAGTTTTTCTGTGACTCCTCTCTTAGATTAAGCTTTCGTTTTTCGTTTCTTCTTCTCAGCGAGACGTGCCGCCTCCGCTTGGCGTTTTTCCGCGTAGCGGAGCTCGCGCTCGAGCTTGACGAAGCTCTGATAGCGTTTCGCATCGAGCGTTCCGGATGTGATGGCGGCTCGGACGGCGCAGCCTGGCTCGTTGCCGTGCGCACAGTCCCGGAACCGACACGTCTCGGCGAGCGCCTCGATATCCCGAAACGTCTCGTCGAGGTGGTCGGCCCCGTCCCAAAGACCGAATTCACGCATACCGGGCGTATCGATGACGAACAAATCGTCAATCCGGAACAGTTCGCGATGCGTCGTCGTGTGCTTGCCGCGCTCATCGCTCTCGCGGACGGCCTGTGTCTCGGCGACGGTCTCACCGGCGAGCGCGTTCGTCAGCGTCGATTTCCCGACACCGGACGAGCCGACGAGGACGATGGTGCTTCCGCTCGGCAGTGCGGCTCGCAACGCCTCGACGCCGTCGCCTGTGAGTGAACTGACAGGGAAGACATCGACCCCCGGAACCGTCAAAGCGAGCTCATCGACGAGCGCCTCGGGGTTGTCGACTTGGTCCGATTTCGTCAAGATGATGAGCGGTGTGGCGCCGGTTTCCCAAGCGGCGAGCGAGTAACGTTCGAGCCGACGCAGATTGAAATCGTGTCCGCACGCCATCGTGATCAAGATAAAGTCGACGTTCGCGCAGATCAGCTGTTCGCGCGTCTCGTTGCCGGCCGCTGCCCGTGACAGGACAGTGCGCCGCTCAAGGAGACGCCGAATCACGCCTTGACCATGCTCACGAACGGTGAACTCGACGAAGTCACCGATGACCGGATAGTCGCGCTCGCTTTCGGCCTCATGTCGGAATTTCCCGGTGACACTGCACGTATAGTTCGCACTTTCAGTCGTGATGGTATACATATGTTGGAACTGTGCCGTGACACGTCCCGTTGTCGTTGTTTGATTCAAATAGAATCCTCCTTTTAGTTGTGGAGGACAGTCGCCCTCCTGTTGGCTGACAAAGTGTGTACTGCGAATTGTACGGTGCTCATAAAACATCATCCTTTCGTTGTTCGATGCCTCTAGTATAGCATACGATTTGAGAACGCTATCATCTCAGTCTACAGACCGAGGGAAAACAAGCCTTCCGCTCGTCGCACTATTGAAAATAACGTATTATGATAAGAGTGTACTTAACGAGGAGGGATAATCGATGAATCGCCAGGTGAAGCAAGTATTGTTCATTGTGGCCGCGATCTCTTTAGTTCTCGTTCTAATCGGCTTTTTACCGAACATGATCATGTTCGGTTTGGGGGCGCTCTTAGCACTGTGGGCTGGAGTCAGATTTATGGCCGTGACACATGTCGGCGCAAAAATCGGTTACGGCGCGCTTGCCGTGATCGGGATCATCACAATTTTATCGAATATTTGGGCGTTGATCGGGATTGTGGTGGCATGGGTATTGTTTAAAGGGTATATGATGTATGCCAACCAAAAACAAGACGTCGAGATTTTCAATGCGGACGGGTCGCGTGCGAGCCGCAGCAGTTTTCAATCGTTCGATCAAGTGTGGCAGAAGTTTGTAAACCGTCGCTAAGATTCAAAAGGAGGACATCAAGATGAAAACACCATTTGACCAGTTTCGTGATTTAGCTAACGAGTTGACGAAAGAACTATCGAAAGAGATGAAGAAGTTTCAAGATAAAGAGGGGCCACGTTCGGCTCCACGCTCAAGTGGGGAAGCCGAATTGAACCGCCACATCCGCGGTGCTGAAAAAGAGGCGCTGTCAGTCGAACGTCTCGTTGAGCGTCAAAAGTCATTGCTCGAGGAACTTGCTACAAAACGCGATGACGCCAAGCAGATGGCCGATAAGCGTTACGAGCAGACGGAACTCGCCAAACAAGCAGGCGAAGACAAGCTCGCCGAACGGGCAGCTCTCGAGTCGAAGCATTACGGTGAGCAGTATCGTTATTTTGAAGGTCTCCTCGATGAAGGAGCACGTGAACTCGATACCCTCGAGCGCCGAGCTCTCGAGATGCGACTGAAACTCGATGAGATGCAAAACAAACGGTATGAGTTCGCAATGCGTGAGAACCTGGATTTATTGAAAGGTGCGCTCGATCAAATCTTCGGGGCAGAGACGTCGAAGACACATCCATTCACGGAAGAAGAGAAAAAAGCAGAAGAGAAGAAACAAGAACCGGCCGCTGAAGAGAAGATCGATCCAGCGGACGAAGATGATTTCGAAGCAAAACTAAAAGAACTTGAGCGTCGTTTCAAACAAGACTGACGCAACGGTTCAGCGATGGTCCGGCGAATGGTTGGGCCATCGCTTCTTTGCTTCATGTTACATACTGTTAGAGAGGGGGAAGCAATGTGGAACGTTGGAACACACGCCAAATCATCGGCTTTATGATCATTCTATTCGCCATTGGACTATTTATCGATATCGCGACGGGTGGTAACAGCGTCCTCTTCAGCATGGTCGTCCCGCTATTGTTGCTGTATATCGGGCGTCGTTTTAGCCGCAAAGGCAATCAGCCGGTCAGCTATATCTTTTACGGGATTGGCGGTATCATGCTCGTCGGGCTCATCTTCTCGTCGGCGGCGTTCGGCTTCGTATTGTCAGGTTTATTGCTCATGTTCGGCTATCGACTGTACAAGAATCGTCCGCTCGAATCGAGTCGGTTCAAGTCACATATCCGGCAAGAACAGGCCTTTTCGTTTGGGACGAAAGAGAGCGGTCACTACGTGCTTCAAGACACGAATGAATTCTTCTTATTGCGTGACGTCGAACTCGACTTGTCGCGCGCCATCATTCCGGAGGGAGAAACGTTCTTACTATTGAACGGACTCGCCGGGGACGTCCGAATTCTCATTCCGGCCGGCTACGATTACTCGATTGATGCATCAATCGGATTCGGCAAGATTCAAGTCGATGAGTCGAACTATTCACCGGTGTTCAACCGTCGCTTTTACACGGCTTCGGACGATTATCAAGCAGCAACGCGGAAAGTCCGCATCCATATCGTGCTCATGAGCGGAAGTGTCGAGGTGATGACCGTATGAAGAAGGATTCGTATCCAAGGACGGTCGTCTGGCATCAGTTATTTAGCAGCCTACTGACGGCACTGTTCGTCACGATCGCATTTTTAATAGGTGACTCGACTTCACTCCGAGATTTGTTCACACGTGAAGAAGGGTTGCCTTTCGGTGTGTCTATCCTCGTCATCGCCGTCTTGATCGGTAGTATCTTCGGGGTCGGTTCGTATTTTTATTTGCGACGCGACTTCCGGGAAGTGGCGATCGCCTTGTGGAAGCTTGAGAATCAAAAAGAGATTACATTCCGTCCATTGTCGCCTTATCGAGATACACTCGAACGGATCGCCCGGATTTCTAAGCAACGCACGGAAATGATTGAGATGGCCAAACGGGTCGGGGACCGACCTGTCAGTGTCGAGGAAGCGCGCAGCGAAGCAGTCGTCGAAGAACGGCGCCGTGTCGCCCGTGAACTCCATGACTCGGTCAGTCAGCAACTGTACGCCATCTCGATGATGACGACGGCAGCTAAACAGACGATCACTTCAAAACCAGACGTGGCGGCCAAACAAATCGAGCAGGTCGAAGTGATGGCACAAACTGCTCAGGCGGAAATGCGCTCGCTTCTGTTGCAACTCCGTCCGGTCGAGCTCGAAGGAATGACGCTCAAGACGGGAATCGAGCGCCTGTTAGAAGAACTGTCACGCAAACAATCGACCGAGCTCGTATGGCGCCTCGAAGAAGTCGAATTGTCGCGACATACTGAGAATGAACTGTTCCGCATCGTCCAAGAAGCGATCAGCAACACGCTTCGCCATGCGAAAGCGAAACGACTTGAAATCGAAATGCGGACCGTGCAACAGACGGTCATCTTAAAAATAAACGACGACGGGATCGGCTTTAATGTCGATGATACACAAGTCGCCTCATATGGCTTACAATCGATAAGAGAGAGGACGGCTGAGGTCGGCGGGACGTTACGACTCGTCAGTGTGCCAGGCGTCGGTACTCAGATTGAAGTGCGTGTGAAACAACAAGTGGAGGGGTTAGAATGATTCGAGTCGTATTGATTGATGACCATGAGATGGTGCGGGCCGGCGTCTCGGCGTTTCTGTCGACGCAGCCTGACATCGAAGTCGTCGGAGAAGCATCGGACGGCGCGACAGGGGCCGAGCTTGCCATCGCCGAGAAGCCCGATGTCGTCTTGATGGATTTAGTGATGGAGCCTGTCGATGGGGTCGAGTCGACGAAGCGGATCAAGGCGAGTTGGAAAGAGGCCAAGATTTTGGTCGTGACGAGTTTCTTGGATGACGAGAAAGTGTATCCGGTCATCGAGGCCGGGGCTATGAGTTACGTCTTGAAAACGGCGAACGCCAACGAGATCGCCGACGCGATTCGTCAAACGGCAGCCGGCAATCCGGTCATGGCCGCCCAAGTGACGGGCAAGATGCTCGAACGGCTCCGACATCCGGAAAAGACGTTGCACGAGAGTCTGACGGCAAGGGAACGTGAGATTTTGCAATTGATGGCGGAAGGGAAATCGAACCAAGTCATCGCCGATGAACTATACATCTCGTTGAAGACGGTGAAGACACACGTCTCCAACATTTTGACGAAGCTTGACGTCTACGACCGGACGCAAGCCGTCGTTTATGCGTTTCAACATAATATCGTCAGTAAAGGATGAACAGGGTGCTTCCAAGCGCTGCACTCGAATTGTCCATACATGGCTATACGACAAACAAGGATCACGCCGACGCGTGATCCTTGTTTTTAGTTCTTCTGTGCTTGAATTTGTTCATCAATCTCCGATAAATATTCCCATCGCTCCATCTTCGCATCGAGCGCTTCTTTCAACGCGGCAATGTCGGCGTACAGTTCATTCACTTTGCCGAGGTCGCTACCCGCTGCGGCGAGCCGTGCCTCGGCTGCTTCGATCTCAGATTCGAGAGAGGCGATATCATCCTCGATCGTCTCCCATTCTTTCTGCTCTTTAAAAGTGAATTTGACGACATCGACTTTGACACGCTCTTTCTTCTCTTTCGATTCTTTTTTCACTTGTTGCTTCGTCTGTTCTTGGAGTGTGGCCAAATAGTCACTGTACTCCGCATGATAAACGTTGATCGTCCCGTCTTCGAACGCAATCAGCTGTTCGGCGATCCGATCTAAGAAATAACGGTCATGACTGACGGCGATGACCGTGCCTGGGAACGACTCCAGATAGTCCTCGAGGACGGACAGTGTCTCCGTGTCGAGATCGTTCGTCGGTTCATCTAAAAATAGCACGTTCGGCTCGTCCATTAAAATCCGAAGCAAGACGAGGCGGCGTTTCTCTCCACCGGATAGTTTGGCAATCGGTTTGTATTGAGCGTCCGGGGTGAACAGGAACCGTTCGAGCATCTGACTGGCCGTGATCGTCTCGCCGTCCGGCGTATAAATGACTTGAGCGATGCGTTCAATCTCATCGATAACGCGTCGCGTTGTGTCTTCGAATTCGACTTGTTGCCCATAATATCCGAGATGGACGGTTTCCCCGTGGACGACCGTCCCGTTCGTCGGTTCGAGGCGGTGGGCAAGCAAGTTCATGAGTGTCGTTTTCCCACTCCCGTTCGGTCCGACGATGCCATACCGTTCCCGGCGTCCGAACAACCACGTGAAATCTTCAATGAGCAAGTGATCGTCATAACCGAAGGACAAGTTCTCCACCTCGATTACTTTTTTCCCGAGGCGGCGCGAACCGACGGATACTTCGAGCGCCTCATCCTTGGCAAGCGTCTCTTGATGCTTCAAGTCCTCGACGCGCTGGATGCGTGCCTTCTGTTTCGTCGTCCGTGCCTTGGCACCACGACGCAGCCAAGCGAGCTCACGACGCAAAATGTTTTGCCGCTTTTGCTCCATTGAATGCGACCGAGCTTTTCGTTCGGCACGCTTCTCAAGGAAGAGCTCATAGTTGCCGTCATAGAAGTAACTCGTGCCATCGGCGATTTCAAGGATATGATTCGTGACTCGGTTCAAGAAATAACGGTCATGGGTGATGAGCAGGATGGCCCCCCGGTAATCAGCGAGAATCGTCTCAAGCCAAGCAATCGTATCGGCGTCGAGTTCGTTCGTCGGCTCATCGAGTAATAGTAAGTCAGCTTCGTCGAGTAGGGCTGCGGCCAAAGCGACCCGTTTCTGTTGTCCACCGGAAAGCGAGCTGATCTCTGCCGTCACGTCCGGAAGACCGAGCCGATTTAAAATCGATTTCAACTTCGCTTCAGTCTCCCATGCGTCGGCTGCATCGACTGCTTGCTGGGCTTTCATGAAGCGTTCCAACCATTGTTCGCTCGTCGGGTTCGCCTCGAGTGCTTGGCGCGCGAGCTCATACTGTTTCAACGCCTGGACGGACGGGATCTCACTCGTGAACAACGCGTCTAAAATCGTTTGCCCGGGGGCGAAGTCGACCGTTTGGGTCAAATAACGAATCCGGTAATCGTTCGGGTGTTGCATCGAACCCCGGTCTGCGGTCTCGACGCCGGCGATGATTTTTAAGAACGTCGACTTTCCGGAGCCGTTGACCCCGATGACCCCGATGCGATTGCCTGGGTGAATCGTCATCGTGACGTCGTCGAACAAGACTTTATCTGCAAATTCTTTATGAATGCCTTCGATGGCTAATAAACTCATGATTCTTCTCCTTCAACGACGCGGCGAATCATCGTCTCTGCCAGCGCCGCAATTTCTTTATTCGGGACGTCTGCCGGATCGATGACCGGTAAAAACGTGACGTCGACCGTACCCGGTGTGATTCGGTTTGTCGTCTCGAGCAAATGGTGGCTTCCTTTAATGGCGACAGGGACGATTTTGGCACCGCTTGATGTGGCGAGCGTCAGGCTACCAGCTTTGAACTCTTTGATTGGTCCGCCTTTTGAGCGGGTGCCTTCCGGGAAGACGATAATCGACTGTCCTGATTGGATCGTCTCGACGCCGGAACGGATTGCTTTAATGGACTGGCGCCGGTCGCTGCGGTCAATGAAGATACAACCCATCAGTTCCATCCAACGCGGAATGATTGGGAACTTTTGCACTTCGATTTTTGAGATAAACGCTTTTGGATGTTTCGTCGCTGTGATCATAATCGGGACATCAAAGTTCCCTTGGTGGTTCGCGACGTAGACGACCGGTTCATTCGGGATGTTCTCTTGGCCGTGAACACGGACGCGAGCGCCGGCGATTCGTAATAGAAAGCTTGCCCATTTATAAGCGACGGTTTGGACGTATCCATAACGTTCCGGGGGCGTCAGTCGCTTCGCTTTCGGATAGAACGGAAGTGTCAGCGGTAAGACGGCGAAAAAGGCGATAAACCAGATGGCGGTGCGGATCATACATATTTCTCCTCTCGATCGTTCAGTAATGAGTCTGGACACGAAGAAAGAGTCTTCCTCTCTTGACGAGAATCCGACTCTTCGGCATGAATCTTTATTCCCAGAAGCGAGAATCGCTTTCCTCTTCTTCTTCCTCGAGTTCGAACGTGATTCGTTTATTCACCGGGTCCACAGCAAAGTAAGCCCCATCTTGTTCGATGCTCTTGAACTGCATGACTTGGTCACTGCCGATTTCAAGCGTGAGTCGAATGCGATTGTCATCGTCGACGAGCAAGATGCCGTCTTCTTTCAGCCATAGCTCCATGACAGGTGAATAACGCAATAGCCATTCGTTCGATAAAGGGATTTCGTTCATACGTGTTTGTGCCTCCTACGGGTTGAGTCCGTTTTGCTCTTCTTGTCTAGAATAGAATAACAAAAGTGGAGGGGGAAGACGAGCGTTATGTAGAACGTTTACGCGTAGTTGAATGCATGCGCGCCACGATGCGCTTGATCTTTTTTTGATTCCGGCGCTCGATGAGCAAGACGTTCGTTTGTGCGACCAACTGTTTAAATGAAGATAAGCCCATGGCGAGCAATACGGCGAACAGGAATGTACCGATCGGGTCTTTGAAAAAACCGGTTTGGAGCGAGACGGACAAACCGACGACCGAAAGAATCGTGGTGAGAAAATAAAATAGCATGAGTGACTCTCCCTTCCCAGATGATTCAATAATAAAAGCCGAACGTTATGTTCGTTCGACAGATGCATAAAAAATCCCTTTTTTTGTCGGAACAAAACAAAAAAACGCCTTCTGTCAGGAGAGGGCGTTTACTCTTGGACCATCGTGACGGATGAAGATACGTTCGTATCGACTCCGTTTGAAAAAATGAAGCTAAGTGAAGCGAGTAGCGCGAAGAAAGCAATCAATAAGCCTTTCATGAAGCGCTTCGCGAATGATCGAGATTGTACATCAAACATTTTATATCCCCCGTTCGGCCATGGCTGAAACCTAATTCGTTAAACAACACTTCCTTAATAATAACGTTTTCAAAATGTGGATACTAGATGGAAAATGCGCGTTCACAAAATTGTCACAAAATTTGAAATATAGAAGCTAGTATACGGACCCATTTAGCAAAACGGAGGGGCAATCTTGTTCACATTTTAGACACAATTGAACGGAGTAAGGAAATCGAACGTGATATGATTAGGAACGTGTGTAGGTAGGTATACTGACAGTAATAGATGAAAAAGGATGTGGATTGTATGGCATTACGTGCAGGAGAAGTAGTAGACTTGGTCGCGGAACGTTCAGCTGATTTTGGTGTGTTTATCGGAAACGGTCGCGAAGAGGTACTCCTTCATCGAAAAGAACAAACTGAAGAAGTCACAGTCGGACAGACGGTGCGGGTCTTCCTTTATCACGACTCAGAAGGACGTCTCGCTTCGACGATGACGATTCCGAGCGTCACGTTCGATGACTATGAGTGGTATGAAGTGACTGGAGTCCGGTATAACACCGGTGTGTTCGTCAATATCGGGATTCAAAAGGATGTACTCGTCTCATTAGATGATCTTCCTGAGAACCGGTCGTATTGGCCAAAAGAAGGGGACAAGCTTTGCATTCGTCTCAAGTACGATCAAAAGAGCCGTCTTCTCGGGGAACCGGCCCACTATGCGTACTTGAACTTGTTGGCGCGTCCCGCTAAAGAAGAATGGGGCAATCAAGATGTCCATGCGGTCGTCGTCAATCGACGCGAAGTCGGTGTGAACGTCTGGGTCGAAAATGAATCACTCGGTTTCTTACATGAAGCAGAGATGACACGTTGGCCACGTCTCGGTGAGCAATTGACCGTACGTGTGACGCAAGTGAAACAAGACGGGACGGTACTCGTCTCGATGAAACCGCGGGCATATGAAGCCATCGACCCGGACGCGGAAAGTATCCGTGCTTATATTGAAGAACGCGGCGGCCAAATGCCTTATGGCGACAAGACGGCGCCGGACGTGATCGATCGTGAGTTCGGGATGAGTAAAGCGGCGTTCAAACGCGCACTCGGGAAACTGCTGAAAGAAAAGCAAGTTGAAAAACTCGACAACGGCTATAAATTGAAATAAGATAACTCATGTCCAGGTGGCTATGAAAAGTTTTAGAATGTATTTCTTTCATTTTAGAAACAAATACGTTATAGTTAGTAAAGTTGACTACGAGGAAACATTGGAAAAACGTCTGTAGAACAAAACCTCAGACGTTTTTTGTATGAAAAAAGGAGAATATAATTTGACAAAATTCCAAGATTTACAGTTAAGTGAAGCATTAGTAAAAGGTGTACTCAAAATGGGCTTCGAAGAAGCTACACCGATCCAAGCTGAGACAATTCCTGTCGCACTCACAGGAGTGGACGTATTAGGTCAAGCGCAAACAGGTACAGGGAAAACAGCAGCTTTCGGTATTCCGACAATTGAGCGAATCGACACAAAGGCACGTCAAGTCCAAGCACTTGTTCTTGCACCGACACGTGAACTTGCGATTCAAGTTGCAGAAGAATTGAACAAAATCGGTGAAGCGAAGCGCGTTTACGCACTTCCAGTATACGGTGGCCAACAAATCGACCGCCAAATCCGTGGTTTGAAAAAGAACCCACAAATCGTCGTTGCCACACCGGGCCGCCTCATGGACCACATGAAGCGCAAGACGATCAAACTCGACGAGATCCAAACTGTGATCTTGGACGAGGCAGATGAAATGCTCAACATGGGCTTCGTTGAAGACATCGAGATGATTTTGAAAGGCCTTCCGGCTGAACGTCAAACGCTTCTCTTCTCTGCAACAATGCCACCACAAATCAAGAAGATTGCTGAGCGCTTCATGAAGTCGCCGACGATCATCAAAGTAAAAGCGAAGGAAATGACAGTTGAGAACATCAACCAACAATTCCTCGAATTGCGCGAAGGTCAAAAATTCGATACGCTTTGCCGCTTGATCGACATCGACTCGCCAGAACTCAGCATCATCTTCGCTCGTACGAAGAAACGTGTTGACGAAGTGACAGAAGCACTCATCAAACGTGGTTACACGGCTGATGGTCTTCACGGTGACTTAACGCAATCAAAACGTGACCAAGTCATCCGTCGTTTCAAAAACGGCACAATTGACATCTTGGTCGCGACAGACGTTGCAGCCCGTGGTCTTGATATCACAGGTGTCACACACGTTTACAACTTTGACGTCCCACAAGACCCGGAAAGCTACGTGCACCGTATCGGACGTACAGGCCGCGCTGGTAAAACAGGTACAGCCCTTACGTTCATCACGCCACGTGAATTCGGTCAAGTCAAAGCAATCGAACGCGTAACGAACAAGAAAATGAACCGTCGTCACGTACCGACAATCTCAGAAGTGCTCGAGGGCAACCAAAAGCAATCGGCTGAAGAATTGATCGAACGTGTTCAAGCGGGCGACTTCAAAGCTTACACGCAACTTGCGACTGAGCTTCTTGAAGAATACGAAGCAGTCGAGCTTCTTGCAGCGGCACTTCGTGGATTGACGAAAGAGCCAGATTCAACTCCGGTTGAAATCTCGTATGCAGAACCAGTACGCGTCAAACGTCAAGGTGGACGTAACGACCGTGGTGGATACCGTGGAAATCGCAGCGGCGGCGGAGAACGTCGTGGTGGCGGTGACCGTGGTGGACGCAGCGGTGGCGGCGGTGGATACCGTGGCAAACGTAGCGGTGGAGACGACCGTCGTCGTTCAGACGACCGTGGCCCACGCCGTCCGCGTGACTAATCAATAACTAAAACCGCATCTCCTTAAGTGGATTTGCGGTTTTTTTTATGGTGTCATGCTACACTAAATGAGTAGAGACAGAAAAATGAGGTGTCAACGGATGATTGAACTAGGTTTTGGTCTCGTCATACTAGTGGCGTGCGTCCTGGCTTTGAAACCGATTATTACGCGGACCGAGCGTCCGAATTTTCGATATATCCCGGTCGCCACGCTCCTGTTCGGCGCGATGATTTGGCTTGTGATGGCCATCGGCGTGGGCGGGAAGATGGGAATCGGCTACGGTGTGATGAGTATCGTATATTTCATTGCTTGTTTCGGTGCCTATATGTATGTGCATACACGAGCGAGCTGAACCCAGCTCGCTTTCGTGTTTAGAAAAAAGACGAGGTGATCAAGTTGGACGCAGTGGATGTGATGATGAATCCAGAAGAAGTCGAAGTGACATTTGAACCAATCCTGGGAGCCGCCACCTTCCAAGTAGAAGGTTATATGGTCCATGGACAGTTCAGGGGCGAGTCGCTCACCCCATTCTTTTACGACGATGACGTTCCGCTCGAGTATCAGCTCGATATCGCCAAACGGATGGAGCGTTTAGCGGCCGAACAGTTAAGGGATGCGACGCAATTCGTCACGTTCCGATGTCGTTCAGAGTGGATTCTCGAACAAGGAGGCGAGGCGTTTTTGGCCCCGCTTCGAGAATTGAACTTCCCGCTCCATCGCATTTATGTGACGCTTCAAGGGACGGATCTCGTTGACGTGTCACGCTTGTCACGAGTCGTCCAATATTATCGTTCATCTGGTGTTAAAGTCGCGCTCGACTTCGCAGAATCAACGAGCATCGAAGACATCATGACGGTGGCGCCTGAGATGTTGCTCGTCGATTTGGCGACGATGGTCGAGAAGAAGACGTTATCGGTCACGTATCCGCAAATGCTTCAGACGATGGAATACATCGCTTCCCGTCTCGGGGCTCCGCTCCTCTATAAATCAATCGACCATCTCGGACAGTTGCGTTATGCGTGGCGTCATGGCGGACGTTATTATATGGGCAGTCTCCTCGGGCAAAGCGATGCGATGCCGCCGCGCGAAGCGAAAGGTATGAGCGTATTGACGCAAGAAGTACCGTCGTTCTTCTTACACGATCAAGAGCGATTAAAGCGATTATATGAATTGGAGTTCGAACTCCATAAACAAATCCACGATCTCGTCCAAAGCGGGAAGTGGTCGCGCGATAAGAAAGATGAATGGTTGCTCCATATTGCCCCGAAACTCGAAGGGACGTTCGTCCGTTACTATTTGACGGACCAAACCGGGTTCCAGACGAGCGCGAACGTCTATCAGGCACAGTCCGCTTGGACGGTCGATAACACGTATCGCGGCTATAACTGGAGTTTCCGTCCGTACTTTATTCGGACGATGGCGGCGATGGACGTGCGCGGACGGGGCTACTTGTCCGAGGATTATCGCGACTTCAGTTCGAACGAAGTGACGCGGACGTTCAGTTATCCGTTACCGGACGGCATGTTCTTGTTTGCCGATTTATCTGAAGAGTTCTTATATCAAAATCGACTATTAGATTGAGAGGGAAAATGATGTTAGATTATGATTACGATGCATTGCGCGAGATTGGGCGGATTGTCGCCTTGGCTCGCGATGAGATGGCGAAAGCAGTCAAACCAGGCATGACGACGAAACAGTTGGATGAAATCGGGCAGCGTGTTTTAGAAGCGGAAGGGGCCGCCTCGGCCCCGATCACGATGTATGAGTTCCCGGGTTATACGTGTATCTCCATCAATGAAGTCGCAGCCCATGGGATTCCAGGTGACCTCGTCATCCAAGACGGTGACGTGGTCAACGTCGACGTATCGGCCGTGAAGGACGGCTACTATGCCGACACAGGACGTACGGTCATCGCGGGCACACCGAAATCGGCTAAACACGAGCGGTTGGTCGAAGTGTCATTGACATCGCTCGAAGCGGGTCTCAGCAAAGTGAAGGCCGGCGTCAAGGTCAACCAAATCGGGAAAGCGATTTATGCCGATGCCCGTAAGAACGGCTTCACGGTCATCCGTAACTTGGCGGGCCATGGCCTCGGTCGCACGCTCCACGGTGAGCCGGAGACGATTTCGAACTACTATAGCCGTGAAGAGAACGACATCTTGAAAGAAGGACAAGTCATTGCCGTCGAGACGTTCATCTCGACGAAAGATGAAATCGTCTATCAATCAGAAGAGGACGGTTGGTCGTTGTTCACCCCGAACAACAGCCTCGTCTCGCAATTCGAGCACACGGTCGTCGTCACGAAAGACGGCTATGAAGTGTTGACGGGCACATTCCGTTAACGATGAAAAGGCGGCAGACGCGAGGTCTGCCGCCTTTTTTACGGAGTTTTTACAGGAGTCGAATCGTCTGTTCGCTCAGTTGCTCGATTTTCGTCCAATCCGGTGCGACCTGGTCGGGAAGCATCAATTGTCCGTTCTCGACTTCGAGCGGGGTATCGAGCAAATCGGTCTCGAAGTAAGCGCTCGTCCCGGCCATATCGGCCGGGTAGGCGGCTCCGTTCAATGAGGCGAATAAGAGCGTGTGATAACGGCCGATGGAGGACTCATACATCCCACCGACCCAGTAGGGGGTGCCGCTATCACGAATCGCGAGCGCCTCGCTCCAGCCGCCGACGCGGGCCGGTTTGATATTGACGATGCGACCGGCTCGAAGTCGATGCATCGTCGCCACGTCTTGAGCGGCACTGATCGATTCATCGAGACAAATCGCTGTGGTGAGCCGTGCCTGCAAGTCCGCTGTCTCGACCCAATATGTGCTCGGATAAGGCTGTTCGATCATCAA
The DNA here is from genome assembly GCF_018618135.1 of Exiguobacterium sp. s28. Lineage (NCBI taxonomy): Bacteria > Bacillati > Bacillota > Bacilli > Caryophanales > Exiguobacterium > Exiguobacterium sp. s28. The sequence goes on from NZ_JACSLL010000007.1 coordinate 119,014, forward strand.
GAGACGGTAGGTGTCCAATGCCTCGAACCAGTCAAGCGATTGCTCGGAGCCACTTCCGTTCAAATCAATCATGAGCGGGGCGTCCGGAAAAACGCTGCGAATCTCGCCGAGCGCAGGAAGCAGTTCATGCGGGGACGCTTTTAACTTGATCCGGTCGAATCCGGACGCGAGCGCAGCCTCGATGGCGTTCAACGTCTGACTGAGCAGACCGATGCCAATCGTCCGGCCGCATGCCACGGCATCGCCGGCTTGGACGTATTGTTTTAATGTCTGATTCGCGCGGGCCGCTTCCACTTCCCATAGAGCGCTCTCCCACATCGCTTTCGCCATCGGTTGGCCGATGATCGAGCTGACATGGGGACCGAACGAGGTGGCAGACAACGTCATCCCTTTCAGGAGTTGGACAATCAAAGCGGACGTATCGATGACGGAGCGGACGGTCTCAGCCGTATACCATGGCGTCTCGAACGCGACACCTTCCCCGTAGCCGACAACACCGTCGACCGTCTCCAGCCGGAGAATGACCGTCCGTCTCGTCGTCAACACGGCGTGGGCGGTGACAATCGGATGTTTGAACGTGAGGGGGACGATATACAGTTCAGCGCGACGAATCATGGTCAGCCTCCTTTAAGCGATGACGCATCAATTTACCGTTGGCGTTACGAGGCAGCTCGTCGACGGCAATCCATGCTTTCGGATGTTTATAAGATGCCAGATGGTCGTGCAGCAGCTGAATCGCCTCATCGAAATCGAACGTACCGACCGTGAAGGCGACGGGTACCGCTCCCCAAGTCGGGTCGGGACGACCGACGACCCCGACGTCTTGAATGCCCGGGCAACGCAATAACACGCTCTCGATTTCGGCCGGATAAATGTTCTCACCGCCGGAGATGATCAAATCACTGCGGCGGTCATGGACGTACAAGTAACCGTCTTTCATCGTGCCGAGGTCGCCCGTTTGCCAATAGCCGTCGGGCGTCCAAGCATCGGCCTCTGGCTGTTTATAGTAACCAGGGGTCACCGTCGGTCCGTTCACTTCAATCTCCCCATCCGCATTGATACGGAGTTGGGTCGGCGCGATTGCTTGACCGCTCGAACCGATGTGGGCGAGTGCCTCGGCTGGCAACAGCGTCGCGACTTGCGAACACGTCTCCGTCATCCCGTACGTCTGGGCGACCGGTAACTGCCGCCGCTCGGCTTCTTCGAGCAACGGACGCGGTACGGGACCGCCGCCGACGAGCAGAAGTTGCAACTGATGGCGGGAGAGACCTGCGTCGAGGAGCCGCTTAAGCATGACCGCAACGAGCGAGATGTGGGTGATTCTTGCCGTCGCAATCAACTCGAGTGTACGAGCGACATCGAACTTCGGTTCGACGTATAGTAGCGAACCGAAACGGGCGCTCCGATACACTTGCGCGAGTCCGCTCATATGGAAGAGCGGCGTCACGACGAGCATCCGGTCACTTGTCCCGTAACCGAGGCGCGTCTTGGCCGCCTCGGCGCTCGCGACGTGATTGCCGAACGTCTGCTTTACGGCCTTGGCCCGTCCAGTCGTGCCTGAGGTGAACATGAGCGACATGACTTCATCGTCTGCCCACTCGTGCGGTGTAGCGAGTGACGCCTCATCTCGTGACGTCAACGCGAATTGGGTGATTGACAGGTCAATCGGTTCATCGACGAGCAATACATCGATATCGGCCGTCTCGATTTGTCCTGCCAGTTCGCTCATCGTCAACCGCGTGTTGAGCGGAACGAGCACTTTTCCGAGTAACTGGATGGCATGGACAGCGATGACATAATCAGCGCTGTTCGCAGCGCGTAATCCGATATGGCGGGCTTTGGGTGCGACCCGTTCCAAGAAGTGGGCTAAACGGGCACTCTCCGCGCTTAACTCGGCCCAGGTCAAACTGACGGACGCGGTGACGAGTGCCATGGCGTCACGTCGATGTTGTGTCACATAACGATTCATCATCAGGACCTCCAAAAAAAGAGTAGCGAAGTCGCTACTCTTTGTCGATTTACGGGAAACGCGGGAACTGACCGAAGTCTGGGTCGCGTTTTTCTTTGAAAGCGTCGCGTCCTTCTTTTGCTTCGTCTGTCGTGTAGTAGAGAAGCGTCGCGTCGCCGGCAAGCTGTTGAAGTCCTGCAAGTCCGTCCGTGTCGGCGTTCATCGCTGCCTTCAAGAAGCGAAGTGCCGTCGGAGAGTGTTGCAAGATCTCTTGGCACCATTGAATCGTCTCGGCTTCAAGTTGCTCGAGTGGAACGACCGTATTGACGAGTCCCATGTCAAGCGCTTGCTGTGCGTCGTATTGACGGCAGAGGTACCAGATTTCGCGTGCTTTCTTGTGGCCGATGATGCGGGCCAAGTAACCTGAACCGTAACCGGCATCGAACGAGCCCACTTTTGGTCCAGTTTGACCGAAACGGGCGTTGTCGGCTGCAATCGTCAAGTCACAGACGACGTGCAAGACGTGTCCGCCACCGATCGCATAACCGGCTACCATGGCGATGACTGGTTTCGGGATGACGCGAATCAAACGTTGAAGGTCGAGGACGTTCAAGCGTGGAATCTCGTCGTCACCGACGTAGCCGCCGTGGCCGCGGACTTTTTGGTCGCCGCCTGAGCAGAAGGCTTGATCGCCTTCACCAGTCAAGATGATGGCACCGACTTCTTTATCGTCACGGGCGCGTGCGAACGCGTCGATGAGCTCGTTGACCGTGAGTGGACGGAACGCGTTCCGTACTTCCGGGCGGTTGATGGTAATTTTGGCGATGCCGTTCCACTTCTCGTACTTGATATCTTCGTACGTGCGGACCGATGTCCAGTTTGCTACTGATTCCATTTAAATTCCCCCTAAAATCAATTTCTCTATCATTGTACCAAATTGTTGGGCATTCTCGACATGTGGAGCATGAGATGCGTCCGAAATTTCATGAATTTCAATATCGGGACGAATCAACTGCATATTCCGAGCAATCTGTTGAAACTTCACATCGTGTTCCCCGACGATCAAATCGGTGCGAGGTAAACGGTCGAGTAGCGGCCAGAGCGACGGCATGCTACCCGTCCCGATGGCGCGGAGGCTGTCCGCGAGTGCGGCTGGACGTTGGGCCAACCGCTCGGGACGGAGGGCGGCGCGCATCTCATCGGTTTGGTGCCAGAGCGGAAGACGTTCCCAACGGTCAACGAACGCCTCAAGTCCTGCTCGCTCGATGAATTCGGCGAGCTTTTCGTCTTGAAGCCGGCGTTGTCGACGTTCAGCCGCTATGTTGAGCCCGGGCGTCGTGCTAATGCCGATGAAGTGGTTGACCCGATCATCATAGGCGGCGAGTGTCATCCCGATACGTCCGCCGAGCGAGTAACCGACGACCGTCCACGGACCTTCGTCCGTATCGAGTAGCGCCGACAAGTCTTTAATCTGTTGACTCATCTTGGCACGCCCGACCGCTTGCTGTCCGGTGCCGCCGTGTTGCAATAGCGACGGGGCGACGAGCCGGACGGGAAGCTCAGGGAACTGGGAGATCCAAGCCGCACTCCCGGTGAACCCATGAAGAAGCAAAACGGGACGGCCGCTTCCACGTTCAAGCACCTCATAGGAGACGCCACGCACGGAACGCATCACGACTCGTTCTCCGTCGTCAAACGGTCCGTGAGCGAAGCGGTCCAACGACGATGCTCGGCCACGTTTCTAGCGCGATCAGACGGAAATTCAATCAGCTGAACGCCTGCTTCAATCGCCGTCATGACATCTTCAGGCTGCTCGAGCAAGCGATAGCTGAGTCCGTATGTCTCGGCAAATCCGCGCAAGTTCAAGTGGAGCGGCGTCCCGAACAAGTCCTCGAACATTTGCGGTGCGATCGAAGCTTGTGGCAAGAAGGAGAAGATGCCGCCGCCATCATTGTTGACGACGACGATGGAGAACGTACCTGGGTGCGATTTGACGAGTTGCAGGGCGTTGCTGTCATGATAAAACGCCAAGTCGCCAATTAACAGGGCGGCCTTGTCCGTATCGTGACAGGCACCGAGCGCGCTCGAGATGATGCCGTCAATCCCGTTCGCCCCGCGATTGGCGAGGACGTCGATTGACTGACCGGCTGAAAGTGTTGTATCGATATCACGGATCGGCATGCTATTGCTGACGAAGATGCGATCAAGACGAGACGCTAGCAAATGACGCGTCAATGCGCTTTCTCCGCTCAAAGCAGGTTTTGCGGATTCGGCGACGCGTTCGAACAATGCGAAACGATCGAATAAGTCGGCGTCATAGTCTTTGTTGATGTTGGCGACATAATCAATCGCATCGCCGTACACGACCGTGGCGCTGTTCGACGGGTCGCGGAACGATCCCGGTTGCTCGATCAAGACGTATGGCACGTCGTGAAGCCACTGATTCAGCCGTTTCGAGACGGGGGCAGCCCCGAACCGGACGACCGCGTCAGGTGTCCATTCCGTGCGATGCTCGCTCGCGAGCCACGCGTCATAGTTCGTCAAGACATGGTCAAACCGGCGCATCCCGCTCAATGGGTCGGCGAAGACCGGAATGCGATGGGCCAGCGCCGACGTGTAGAGAGGCTCAAGCCATGATGTCGGAGTACCTGGTCCGACGATGAAGGCGAGACGATTGACGTCAATCTCTTGTTTGAACCGTTTCAAGTCGAGACTTGTCGGTTTAAGATAGGTCGGCTCAGAGGATTCGGCTTCACCGCCCAGGAGTGACGTCAAGCGCTCGATATCCGGCAACAACGGTTCACGGAACGGGATGTTCACATGGACCGGACCGAACGGCGCATGCATACTCGTCCGGACGAGCCGGGCGACTGTCTGTTCCATGTAGCGCTGGCTCACTGCTTCAGGAACGGGGAGGTCGACGCTCGCTTTCACGTGTTCGCCGTACAGTCGGACTTGGTCGATCGCTTGAGGCGCCCCGACGTTCCGAAGTTCGTGCGGCCGATCGGTCGTCAACACAACGAGCGGCAGTTGTGAGATATTTGCCTCGGCCACCGCCGAAAAGTAGTTGGTGGCGGCAGTGCCGCTCGTGCAGATGAGCGCGACCGGGCGCAACGATGATTGCGAACGAGTCAACCCGAGTGCGAAAAAGGCGGCCGACCGTTCGTCGACGATGATATGATGTCGGACGCTCGGATGAAGATAGGCGGCCATGGCGAGCGGTGTCGAGCGAGAGCCGGGACTGATGACGACGTCCTCGACTCCTTGTTCGACGAGCCGGTTCATCATACCGGCGACCCACTCCGTTAACGGTTCATTCATGCTTCATTGCCTCCTGCGCGTACTTTGTCCAATCCGAGAGCTTGCTTGATTGGACTGAGCTTGATTTCTGTCTCGGCGAGCTCCGCTTCGAGTTCAGACTCTTGGACGATTCCACAGCCTGCGTATAGCGCCACGAATTGATGGTGGACAAGAGCCGACCGGATCGAGACGACGAACTCTCCTTCACCGTCCGTGTTCAGCCAACCGAACGGTGACCCGTACCAGCCGCGGTCGAACCGTTCAATCTCGCGCAACAAGCGGACAGATGTCCGTTTCGGAGATCCACCGAGCGCCGGGGTCGGGTGGAGCGACTCGATGATCGACAGCAAGGATGCGTTCGTATCGAGCGTCGCTTGAATCGGTGTGTGCAGATGGAACACCGACCGGTTCTCCAAGATGCGCGGCGACTCCGGTGCTTTGATGGTAGCCGCGTATGGTGTGAGGGCGTTCTTGATGTCCTTCACGACGATTTGGTGTTCCTCGAGGTTTTTGGCGTCGTGGAGTAACGTCTGTTTGGCTACATCCGATTCGATCTCGGTGTCTGGTCGCTTGATGGTGCCGGCGATGGCGGCCGTTTCAATGTACGGTCCTTGTTTCTTGACGAGCCGTTCCGGCGTCGCTCCGAAAAATCCGATTTCCCGCTTCGGCTGATACAAGAACACGTAACTGCCCGTCTGATGTTCTGACAAGTGGCGCAGTGTCGTCGCGAACGGGAACGCCTCTTCCGAGGTCTGGTAGATTTCTTCCCGGGCGATGACGATCTTTTCGACTCGTTCTTCAGTGATGTTCAGTTTAGCTTGTTGGAAACTCGACTTGAAATGGTCGACGCCGTCTTTGACTTGCGAGTAAGTCGGTGTTTGTTCGTCGGGCGCATGTAGCGCGTTGAACTGGGCGAGTTGATCGGCCAATTGAATCAAATATTGTTCGACCGAACGTTTGGCCGAGACGAGCGTCGAAACGGTCAACGTGTGCTTGTCGCCCGAGCGGCGATATAAAAATTTCGGCACGACCAACGATGCTTCACCGAACGCTTCCCACATATTTTTTTGGGGCCGCACGAACGTGTCGAACGAAAAGCCTGAGAACGCATAAATGACCGCGTCGACGTCCCGGCGGTGCAGGCTCCAATCGTACTGTAGACGTTGGAAACGTTCGGGACCAGAAGCCGTCAACACGAGCGCATCGGCACATCCGAGCATCTCGAGGGAGCGGTCTGGCGTCGAAAAATAGTAGTGGGACGTTTCAGTGTTTTGAATAATATGGAACGCGTCGAACGAAGGGATTTCCCACGTGTACGAGGCAAGTACCGGTCGTTGCCAAGCACGTGCCCGTTTATGGGCTTGTTCGATTCGTTGTTTAATGTGTGTTTGAGTATCTGGCATGAAAGAAAAGCCTCCTCAATCCAATGGAATTCTCATTCTTTAGTGTATCATGACTTCACAACAGAACTGGCCGTCAAATGCTCGAGAAAGTGAAGGGAGCCGTCCGAGCGGCGGGCATTGACAGGTTTTTTCAAAGAGACGTAAACTAACGAAGGGAGGGAAGTGCATGAAGAAGAGAGAGAAAGGTGCGTATTGGCGCATGATTCGCCCGCATACGTTGACAGCGAGCTTCATACCGGTGCTGTTAGGGACGTTCATCGTCCTCGGGCAAGTCGAGTTGAAGTGGGGATTGTTCTTAGCGATGCTCATCGCCTCGGTCTTGATTCAAATCGCGACGAATTTATTTAATGAATATTATGATTACAAGCGTGGACTCGACCACGAAGGTTCCATTGGAATCGGTGGCTCGATCGTACGTGATGGGTTCACACCCGGACAAGTGCTCGGGATCGCGCTCGGTATGTATGGGATGGCGGCTGTGCTCGGGCTCTATATTGCGGCTTCAACGAGTTGGCATTTAATTTGGATCGGTGTGCTGTCGATGGTCGTCGGATTCCTGTACACGGGAGGTCCGCTCCCGATCGCCTACACGCCGTTCGGGGAAATCGTCGCTGGCCTATTCATGGGTTATGTCATCATCGGCATCTCGGGATATATCCAAATCGGGACGGTGACGACAGAACTGTTGCTCGTATCGTTTCCGATGGCGCTTTTGATCGGGGCGATCTTGCTCGCGAACAACATTCGTGATTTGGATAATGATAAAGTGAATGGGCGCAAAACAATCGCCTGTCTCGTCGGACATCGTCGTGCCGTTCTCGTCTTGGCCGGATTCTTTATCGCGGCATTGGTCGGCATCCTCGTCGCCGTATTCGGGTTTGGCGTGACGCCGTGGGTGCTGTTGTCATTGCTGACAATTCCAATCATGGTACGGGCAGTGAAGCGTTTTTGGGTCAAGCGTGAACCGGCTGAACTCATGCCGGCGATGGCGATGACCGCAAAAGTGAACACGTTGTTTGGCGCTTGGATGGTCATCGGGTTAATGGTCGCGCGGCTAATCGCGTGAATTAAGAGGAGGGAACCACATGTCAGTCGTTCAAGAAATGCTAGCGTTCAATGAAAAATTCGTAACAGAGAAACAATATGAGCAATTTGTCTCGGATAAGTTTCCCGATAAAAAAATCGTCATTTTAACGTGTATGGATACGCGTCTGACGGCGTTGTTGCCTCAAGCCCTCGGACTAAAAAACGGGGATGCCAAAATCATAAAAAATGCGGGAGCCGTATTGTCACATCCGTTCGGATCGGTTATGCGTTCGATCCTCGTCGCGTTGTATGCGCTCGGGGCCGAAGAGGTCATCGTCATCGGTCATTATGATTGCGGCATGGCGGCGATCGATCCGAATGCGGTCATCGCAGAAATGGAACGTCGCGGCATTGAACCGCAGACACTTCAAACACTCAAGTCGTCAGGGATGGATTTGGAGAAGTGGTTGCACGGGTTCGACTCGGTCGAAGCGAACGTCGTCAACTCGGTCAACCTCGTCAAAAACCACCCGCTCTTGCCGCCGGGCACGAACGTCCATGGGTTCGTCATCGACCCTGCGACCGGTCGTCTTGACGTCGTCGAAGCATAATGCAAAAGGCGGTCTCTTCTGGAGAGACCGCCTTTCTTTCGTTACCCGTATGTGTTGACGGGGATATCTTTATAGTCGTCTTCGTCCGAATCTTTTGATTTGGACTTTTTATTTTTCTTATAGTTTTTCTCGTACTCACGTTCGCTCGGCGTTTTGAAGAAACGTTGCCAAGTAGCGTTGATTTCTGAGCCGATCAAAATGATCATGCCGGTCAGCTGGAGCCAAAGCAACGTGACGATGATTCCTCCGAGTGAGCCGTACGTCGAATCGTAATTGCCGAAGTTCGAAACGTACAGGCTGAAGCCGAGGGAGACGAGCTGCCAGGCGATGACGCCAAAGATCGCACCTGGAATCGTGCTTTTCCAGAACACGTGTTGCTGCGGGGCGATTTTATAGAAAATTGACAGCGTGAAAATCAAGATGACGGTCGTCAACACGTAGCGGAACACGTTGATCAAGATGACGTCGGCCCCCGAAATCGGGATGAAACGGGCCACGAAATCGATGATTTGCGAACCGAATACGTTCGAGACGATGAGCAGTAACATGCCAACGCCGAGTAATAACGTCAACCCGAGGGCGATGCCTTTGCTGACGAAGAAATTACGTTCGTTATCTTCCCCGTACGCGTGAATCGCCATATTGATCAAGCGTTCAACCCCTTTAGCCGCCGACCAAATGGCTAAAATCGCACCGATTGAGAGGAGTCCGCCGCGCGGTTCGCCGATGGCGTCGAAGATACCGGTCAAAAATTCAGTCGCGGCCGCCCCGGGCGCCAAGTTGTTCAACTGCTCTTGGAACGACGCCTGAGAAATGTCAAAGAACGACAGCAATGCGAGAATGAAGATGATACCCGGGAAAATCGATAAGAACCAAAAAAAAGCGAGTGTCGCGCCGTAATCTTGAACATCATGTTCTTTGAAGCGACGAAGCAACTCTTTCCCGAAGGCGAACCAATTCTTTTTTTCTTTTACTTCTGTAGTATCCATATATGTGCCTCCTGAACGTTATCGTTAGAAACGTTCTTTCCCGAAATGTCAGGAGGCTACACATGAAATCAGTCTTCGGCCAGCGTTTTATTGAAAAATCGCTCGGCTTCGTTCGACAGCAAGTCGGCGAGTGACGGTGGTCGTACCGGTAAATGGCTGAGCGCGCTTCGCTTCACCCACATCGGCGTATACGATCCGTTCGTTTGCTCTGCTTGAAATTCTTCACCTGTCCCGGTCCCGAACTCACCACCGGTCATCCGGGCCCAGTAGTATGGGTTCAACTCTCCATTGAAGGCGACATGTGCGGCTACGCCTTCAAGTTCGACGTGGACGCCGAGCTCTTCGAACGCTTCACGGACGGCCGTCTCTTCAGCCGTATGACCGAATTCGACACCACCGCCCGGAAATACATAATACAAAAGGTTTTCTTTCTCTCGGCGAATGAGCGCGACTTCGTCATGTTCATTCACGAGGATGATGGCACTGCGTAATTTCGTTCTGACCAATGGAATCGTTCCTTTCGATTTCGTATCGTGAACAAAACGCATCGACTCGCGGCCGATGCGTTTTGGTTAATCTGTTGCTGGTTGTTCAAGTGAGGCGTACATGTCAGGTGTCAGGCCGTTATCGTGCGAGGCGATGACTTTCCCAGCGACGCGCATCCCGAGTCGGAGCGCATCTTCAATCGGGTGACGTTTCATCAACTCAGAGATGACAGCGGAGAAGAATGAGTCACCCGCACCGGTCGAGTCGGCAACTTTCACTTTCGTCGTCGGGACGTGACCTTGTTCATTCGTGCGTAAGTCGACATAGACGGCGCCGAGCTCACTCATCGTGACGATTGTGAGCGGAGCTCCTTTCATCGCGAGCACTTCGGCGACGCGTAACGCATCGTCCACTGTGACGATGGACATATCAGACAAAATCTCCGCTTCTTCGCGGCTACAGATGAAGCCGGTGAAACCTTGGAGTAAATGACGGTTCCGTTCAATCACCGACAGATGACCGCACACGCCATACAGCGGAAGCTTCATTTCGCGGCACAGTTCAATGGTCTCGTTCAATACATTGACCGACAAGTCGAGGTCAATCGCGACCGCCTCACTTTCAGCGAACACCGTATCGATGCGACGGAGGATACATTCTTCCATCATCGCTTCGTCCGGTTGCTTCGAGATTGACGTTTGCAGGTCACCGTTGTTATCCATGACGGCAAGCCACATGCCCATCCCATTGTCATCGAGCAAATCGACGTGATCGACGTTGACGTTCAAACCGCGGAGTTCTTCGAGAACACCCATCCCGATTTGATCGTTCGTCACGGTCGACACGAAACGGACGTCATTCCCGAGAACACCTAAGTTTTGGGCGACGTTTCGGCCGGTCCCACCGTTCGAGAACGCGATGTCACCGACGTTCTTGGCATCTTTATGAAGCGGGGCGAACGAGGTTCCTTTAATATCGACAAACACCTTGCCGATTACTGCAATCGTATTCATATACTGTACCACCTTTAGCCAATCTTCCTATCAGTTCCGGTCTCATTAGACACATTGTTTCAATTATAGCGAAATTACTAACGGCTTTCAACGACGGTTTGAATGAGTGTCGAATTTTGTCATTCCCACGAGGTGCTGAGCAAACGAAGCCCGTTCAAGATGACGAGGATGGTCGATCCTTCATGGCCGACGACCGCGAACGGCATGACGAGCAGTTCGAAGATGTTCGTCGCGATCAACACGAGGATGACACCTAGGGCAAACACGACGTTTTGGAGGACGACGCGATTCAATTTACGGGACTGTTTGATGGCCGAGCTCAACCGACGGAGGTCGTTTTTCATTAAGACGACGTCGGCCGTCTCGAGGGCGGCGTCTGTCCCTTCACCCATGGCGATCCCGACATCGGCTGTCGCGAGGGCAGGGGCGTCGTTGATGCCGTCGCCAATCATGCCGATGCTACCGTATTCTTGTTTTAATTGTTTAATCTGCTCGACCTTCTCTTCTGGGAGACATTCGGCGATGTAACGGGTCAACCCGGCCTCAGTGGCGATGGCGCGGGCTGTCGCCTCGTTATCGCCCGTGATCATGATCGTCGCGATACCGAGATGGTTGAGTCGTTCGATCGCTTGTTTGGCTTCAGGGCGCAGTGTGTCCCGGAGCGCGAACGCTCCAATCGTCTTCTCTTCATCGCTGACGAACACGAGCGTATGGCCGGCAGCTTTTAAACGTTCGACATCGTCGCGGAAGAAATCTCCGCTCGGATCGGCGAATTTTTGTTTGCCGACCCGATAGGCGACACCATCGATCGTCGCTTCAATCCCGGACCCGGTCACGTCTTTGAAGTGTTCCATCGTTCCTGTGTAATTTCCTGTGAATTGGACGAGCGCTTCGGCGAGCGGGTGCATCGAATGTTCTTCAATCAAGCTGACGATGCGATAGACGTGCTCTTTCTCAACGGTTGGATGGATCAATGCCGATTGGACTTCTGGTTTACCGATTGTAAGCGTGCCGGTCTTATCGAAGGCGATCGCTTTCAAACGGCCCATGTTCTCGATGTGAACGCCGCCTTTGAACAAAATCCCATGTTTGGCGGACGAAGCGATGGCGGCGAGTGCGGCCGGAGTGATGGCTGCGACGAGGGCGCACGGCGAAGCGACGACGAGTAAAATCATACCGCGGTAAATACTCGTCTCAAGCGACCACGGCGTCAACACAGGTCCGAGCAAGATGATTGCGGTGACGGAGGCGAGCACGACTTGAACGTAGCGTCCCTCGTACCGGTCGATGAACTGGGCGGACGGTGATTTTTCTTCTTGCGCTTGCTGTACCATTTGAATGATTTTTTGGAACAACGTTTCCGTGGCGAGCTTTGTCACTTCTAACGTCAAGACACCGTTCAAGTTAACGCTTGAGCCGTATACCTCGTCGCCGACGTTTCGGTCGACTGGAATCGATTCACCGGTGATGGCGGCTTCCTCGATCGAGGCACTGCCTTTCAAAATCCGACCGTCGACCGGGATGCGTTCGCCGGGTCTTACGTAGATGTGGTCTCCGACGCGAAGGTCGTCGATATGGACGACCTCGAGGCCGCCCGAAGCGTTCAATCGCGTCGCTTGTTCAGGTTGCAGTTCCATTAATGACTCGAGGGCGCGTTCGTTTTTGTTCATCGTGTACGTCTCGAGTGCACCGGACAAAGCGAAAATGAAGATGAGGATGGCACCTTCCATCCAATAGCCGATGGCCGCGGCGCCGATGGCCGCGATGATCATGAGCAGTTCGACGTTCAACGAACGGGTTTCCCACGTATCGGTCAGACCTTCTTTCGCTTTGGCATATCCGCCGATTAAAAAGGCGGTCAAATAGAGGGTGACGTAGAGCGCAGGAGCTCCGTCTTGTCTTTCCGCGATATATGCGAGTACAATCAATACACCACTGATGAGCGCCATGATGAGCTCGATATGTTCGAACCAGTTGGCCCGTTTGAAGACGTGGCTTTTTTCCTGTGTGACGGTTGATGTGTTCATGTGAGCACCTCTTTCTAAATGAGAATATATATCAGTTAAATGATAATGATTGAGGATGATTATCATTATCTATTGTTGATATGATTGGATTCGATACTAGTTTCGGCTCATAATCTTATTTATAATGATTATTATGTAAGTCTATTTTAGCACCAATCGTAATAACTCACAAACTAAAAGATTAAGGAGTTTTTGTGTCATGCAAAATGTATTTCAACGTCCTTGGACGGTCACGTTCCTCGCGCTATTCAACACGTTTTTATGGGGAAGCGCGTTCCCGTTTATCAAACTGAGCTACGAGGCGCTTGATATTCAAGAGCACGAGTACGGCCAGCAGTTGTTTTTTGCCGGCGAACGCTTTTTATTGTCCGGACTGCTCTTGCTCGTGATTAGCCGCCTCGTCTTCAAACGGCCGATTCGATTAAACGCGGAAAAGTTGAAGGCGTATGCACATTTAGGGGCATTTTTGACATTCTTACAATATTTGTTCTTTTATATCGGGCTTTCCATCTCGACCGGGGTGCAAGGTTCGATTATCGCGGGATCGACCTCATTCTTCCAAATGGCGCTTGCCCATTTCCGTTATGAGGATGACCGTCTCAACCGGTTGAAGGGGATTGCCCTCACACTCGGTTTCTCTGGGATCGTCATCGCCAACTGGCCGACAGCGCACGCAGAGATAGGATTTGGGATTGGCGAGATCTTGCTCATTATGGCGATGATCTCAGGGGCGTTCGGGAACTTGATTGCGAAAGACTACTCACGCGCACATGATGTCGCCCCGATGACGGCTTGGGCGATGGTATTCGGCTCGCTCGGTCTTCTCGTCGTCGGCTATGTGCTCGCGCCAGGGGATGTGTTCCTTCCTTACACGGTCACGACGCTTTTCTTCTTGCTGTATCTCGCGCTCTTGTCTGCAATCGGGTTCACGTTATGGAACACACTCATGAAATATAATCCGGTCAGCCGGGTATCACTTTATATGTTTTTTGTTCCCTTATTCGGTGTCGTCTTATCGAGCGTTTTACTCGGTGAAACGATCCCGTGGAACGCGCTTGTCGGATTATTGTTCGTCATCGCGGGCATCTATCTCTCGACTTATTTCCAGGGGCGAGTCAACCGTTCGGCCCGTTGATCAAACAAAGCTGACGCACGGTTGACGGAATCTTGTTCCCATGGCAAAATATATTAAAAATTCTGAATTCTTTCAGTTGAAAATCGGTCTTCGTTGTAAAGACTTGCGTGCGAATCTGATAGAAGGGAGGATTGTGCCATGGCAAGAAATCCGATTGTCCGAAATATACTCATCTCGCGTCAACCACGGGACGAGTACGTCAAATACGTGATGAAGTGCGTAAGTCGCGGATTGAAGGAGCATCACGACCAAGTGGACGCGCGTGCAACGAGGCAAGGGGAGGACATCCAGACGAAGTGGCATATCAATGATCGCGTCATTGAAGTCACAATCAAGTCGGACGTGCTGGCCTCACTAGAGACAGAACCGTTCGCGCTCGATGAAGTGTTCATGCGCGCGTTCGAACGAAACGACGTTCGTCTCGGTCCAATCAAGGAATGAGTGATACGAAAAAGGGTGAGTCTCCGTTGAGACTCACCCTTTTATGCATCAATCGGCTTCGCTTTCGCTGTGAACAGACTCACAGCCAAGATGCCGAGAATAAGTGTGTACATCAAGAAATACACTTCTTTCGGTAACGCAATCCAAAACGCGCCAATCATCGGTCCGCTGATCGAACCGACGCTAAACGAGATGCTATAGAGCATATTGCCGGTCGGTAACAACGAACGTGGTAACACTTCTGTCATATGAGCCAAACCGAGAGAATACGTGGAGCCGAGACCGGCCCCGGCAAGAGCGAACAAGACGAGCAGCCAGGCGTAATGCTCGACGGCGAGGTTGGCGACGGCGAAGACGAGCGTTCCGAGCGTCAACACGATTTGCAGGATGCGTTTCTTCCCGAAGTGATCGGCGAGGCGACCGAGCGGTAACTGGACGATGATCGAGGCGACGATGAACGTCGTGATGAGCGTACTCGTCTGTGTCAGCCCGATGTCGTTGCGGACCGTGAAAATCGGTAAGTTGGCATTCAAGCTCGCCTCAAGGAACCCGTATGTAAAAGCAGGTAAGAGCGTATATCCGCCGCCGATGAGGACGAGGCGGATGCGTCCTTTCGAGTCGGTCTTCACTTTCTCAGCCTCAGGGTACTCGTTGTCGACCTTGAAGATCAAGAACAAGGATGCGAGACAGAAGACGATCAAGACGAGGAACGGCAGCCAAAAGTGGAGGTCGACGAGCGGGGCGATGAGCGGGCCGACCGCGAATCCGAGGCTGAACGCCATCCCGTAATACGCCATCGCCCGGCCAAGACTTCGCTTCTCGCTCGCAGACGTGACCCACACTTGGGATCCGTAATGGAGCGCCGAATCCCCAAATCCGATGACGAAACGCATGAGTGCCCACATGAGCAGTGACGGCCAGAGCGGCAAGAAGAACGTGGCAAGCGCCGTCAAGACGATGCCGAGGACGATGGTCGGCCGAAACCCGTACTTGCGGACGAACCGTTCGAGTAGCGGCGCAGAGACGATGACGCCCAAGTAGAGCATCGTCGCATTCAACCCGTTCAACCAGGCCGGGTTGCCGTCCCGTTCGATGAGCGTCGACAAGAGCGGGATGAGCGCGCCTTGAATCAAACCAGAAATAAAGACGACGAGTAATAAAATCGAAAACCGAAATCGTTGCATAATTCACCTCATACTCAAATAGTAAAAAGCTGAGAAGGGTCTCAGCTTTTTGGTTCGTCAATTGGTTGAGGTACATGATTCAAGTGTAAGAGTTCATCATCCCAACTGCCTTGACTGAATACTTCATCACGGTCTACTTTGTCTGAAACGAATGCGACTGTCAATAAGATGCTGAGCACACCACCGAAAATGATGATGGCCATAACGGTGATCATGAATACATAGATGGCTGTCATCTTTAAACACCTCGATTCAGGTTATATACTGAACATTTCCCGAAACAAAACAATTAAAACGGCTCGGCGACACGTTCTTGAAAGTTCACGTCCGGGTAATACGCTTGCTTGACGAGCGCGTTCGGTCCGAGACACTTGACGGCGGGGCAGTGGCATGACAGTGTGGCGTTCAGACTGCTGTTCGTCCACGCCTCATACGCGTCTTGGAACGAGGTATCATACAGTGTGCCGAGCGTGCCGAGCTCGTCTCCGAAGTCGGTGACGATAATCTGGCCATCGAAGATATTCGTGTTGAGGCGTGAGCGGCCATCTGGGTCGTTCCGAACGGTGACGTTCTTCGCCTCGTGGAGTCGTTTCAGCAAGGCGCGGTCCTCTGGTGCGTCGGAGCAGGCATAAAACGGCAACGTCCCGAACAACATCCAGACGTTCTCGTCCCGGACATCGAGCAGGTCATGAATCGCCTGACGGGTGTCGGCAAGCGATGCCGACTCGAGCGCGCTAGCAAAGTCTGCGGGGTACATCGGGTGAACTTCGTGACGCTGACAGCCGAGTGCGACGATCTCTTCATGGATTTCTTTCAAGTGCGGGATCGTCCGTTTGTTGATCATCGTCTCGGCGGATACGATGATGCCTTCGGAGGTGAGCGCCCGGGCATTGTCTTTCATCGTCTGAAGCATCTTCAAACGTGCCTCGACGCTCGGTTTCCGGTCCATCATCGCGAAACCGCCCTCTAAGAAATCGGCGTCTGTGCCCCAGTTATGCGAAATGTGCAAAACGTCGAGGTAAGGGGTAATAAGATGGTAGCGAGAGAGTGGGAGCGTCAAGTTCGAGTTGATTTGTGTCCGGGCGCCACGCTCTTTCGCATAACGCAAGAGCGGGACGACATAGTTCCGCACCGACTTCATCGACAGCATCGGCTCGCCGCCCGTGATGGAGAACGCGCGCAAATGCTCGATCTCATCAAGGCGCGAAATCAATAGGTCGAGCGGGACTTCAGGTTCTTCCGTCTGATCGAGCATATTGCCGACCGCGCAATGTTCGCAGCGCATATTGCATAGCTTGGTCGTCGTCACTTCGATGTTCGAAAGGACGAGGCGACCGAACTCGGTTTGATCGAGGTAGGCTTCCCATGGATCAAACGTTGTCGAGATGTTTTGCATATCAATTCCACCTTTTCATCAAGTCACACGAAATAGTATGCTATAATAACAACTCTTTGTCACGAACCAAAGGAGCGATCACGAGATGGGTAAATCACGAACGGATACGGCAGGAAAAATGAACGTGTTAAAATCGAGAACGGAATTACTGTGCTTATCAGTCAATACGTTGGACGAATTCACGACGCCAGAGGATTTGCATCGATTGTTAGCTGATATTGATTCCTTACGTGCGAAAGTCGTACGTTACGCCAAAGATTTAGAACAAGTATCTCGAAAGGATGAAACACATTGAAACTGATCGTAGGAGAATATACTAGCGCCCAAGCCGAGCGGCTAGGCATTAACGGAGAGGGCATCGCGACGATTGATCGCATGGTCATCTTCATCCCAAACTTATTACCGGGCGAGAAGGCGAAAGTCGAAATTACGCGCGTCGAGCGGAACTACGCCGAGGCGCGTGTCATCAAGCGCGATAATGATTCACCGGACCGGGTCAAACCGCCGTGTCCGATTTATGACGAGTGTGGCGGTTGCCAGATTCAACATATGAGTCCGCGCCTGCAGATGGACTATAAAGAAGAAATCGTCCGCAACGCCTTCCGTCAAAAGACGAAATTGAACGTCGACAAATCGGATATCCGTGCGACGAAAGGGATGGACAACCCTTGGTATTACCGCAACAAGTCACAATTCCCGCTCTCGACGCGCCGCGGCGAGATCGTGTCGGGTCTCTACAAACCGAACACGAATGAGCTCGTGCCAATCGAACACTGCATGGTACAGCAGCGCGACACGACGAACATTAACAACGCCATCGTCCGTATTTTGAACGAGCTCGACATCCCGGTATACGATGCGCGCCGTGACGTCGGTTTCGCCCGTACCGTCATCGTCCGCTCAGGCTACAAGACAGACGATGTCCAAGTCGTGCTCGTCGTCGGGAACGAGGACGTCCCGCGTTTAGATGAATTGAGCGATCGCATCATGGCGTTACCGAACGTCGTATCGTTCCACATCAATATCAACTCGAACCGTTCGGGTGTCATCTTCGGTTACCGTACGGTCCATATCGCCGGTCAAGACAAGATGGACGAGCAACTCGATGACGTGCATTACCACTTGTCACCGCGCGCGTTCTTCCAGCTCAACCCGGCTCAGACAGAAATCATGTATCGTGAAGTCGTCGAGGCGGCTAAACTCACGGGCGAAGAGCGCGTCATCGATGCGTACGCCGGTGTCGGTTCGATCGGGCTATGGCTCGCGCCGCACGCAAAAGAGATCCGTGGGATGGAAGTCGTCCCGGAAGCGGTGGAAGATGCGAACGCGCACATGCGTGAGAACGGCTTCAGCCATGCGACTTATGTCGAAGGCCGGGCCGAACATTGGATTCCGCGCTGGGTGAAAGACGGATGGATTCCAGATGTCATCGTCGTCGACCCGCCGCGCACAGGGGTCGATCATCAACTGTTGAATGCGATGATTTCATCGAAAGCGAAACGCATCGTGTACGTGTCATGTAACCCGCAGACGCTCGCGCGTGACGCGGATCAACTCATGAAAGCCGACTATAAGATCAACTATATCCAGCCGTATGATATGTTCCCGCAGACGGCGCATGTTGAGTCAATTGTCGTCTTCGAGAAGAAGAAAAAGAAAAAGTATTGACGGGGTTGTGAAAACGCTTGCAAAAATGGTGTTTTCACGTTATAGTTCAGATGTCAGACTTCTTTGATAAACGTTAAGAAGCGGAGGAACATCAGATGATCCCACAAAAAAAAATGAACGAGCTTGTCCATAAAGCGATTGATGCACGGTCGCGCGCCTATACTCCTTATTCGAAGTTTAATGTCGGGGCTGTCGTCATCGACGAGACCGGCAAAGAGATCTCAGGATGCAACGTCGAGAACGCTTCGTACGGCTTGTCGATGTGTGCAGAACGGACTGCCATCTTCAAAGCGGTATCGGAAGGCAGCAAGGTAATCGAGACCGTCGTCGTCGTCGGCGACACGGACGGACCAATCTCGCCATGCGGCGCTTGCCGTCAAGTTATCGCCGAGTTTGCCAGTGACGATTTTACATTGATTCTCGCGAACATGGCCGGGGAGACGAAAGTGATGACGAAAGAAGAGATGTTGCCTTACGGCTTCTCGCCAAGCGATTTAACATAAAAATGCGGACGAATTTCGTCCGCATTTTTATTTATTGCCCTCATATTTTTTCTCGCTGACCGAGTCATCCTTCGAGTGCCGCTTTTGTTTCTCATCTTTCACTTTCTGGTTCAGCTCTTCTACCGGGATCGGATCGACCGTTTCCATCCCTTCCTGGTCGAAGATGCTCTCCTTGTCCGTATCGACGGCATCCGGATTATCAAACGGTCGCTTGGACGTATCTTTTGACTGTTTCATCTTCATCGCCTCCTTGTCTTGACTGTTATTCCACTTCCTGAATGGGTGTAAACGCTTTAGAAAATGGGTTTCGATTTCGCAGAACAGTGGAATTATCCGTACATAGTGACTAAGGAGGGGTATTTGGATGGATAAGAAAGTATTGATGGGAATCGTACTCGGGGTGGCTGGGGCCGCGCTCGTCGCACCAAAAGTGGCGGCACTCTTGACTCAGGACCGTGATGACGATACATGGAGCAAGATGGACAAGATGGAAAGTGTCGATTCGGATAAGGATGAGGCGGAGGAAGGCCTCACTCAACTCGATTCGAACTATCGGGCCGAGTGGCAAGCGAATGGTTATCCACAGACGCACGCCGAGCGGGAACGTCTCATGAATGAATCAGATGACGCCTATAAAGGCAAAGACATATAAAAAAGACAGCCGCGGCTGTCTTTTTTATATGTCTTCGTCCGGCAAGAGCGGCAATGTGAGCGTGACGGTCGTTCCGTTGCCAACTTCTGAAGTGAAGTGCATCGAGCCGCCGTGGCGTTCCATGATGTGTTTGGCGATGGCGAGGCCGAGCCCGGTCCCGCCATCTTCGCGTGTGCGTGACTTATTGACACGGTAAAATCGCTTCGTCAATTGATCGAGATCCTCTTTCGGGATACCCCGACCTTCGTCCCGAATCTCGGTGACGGCATTGTCGGCGGTCGCATATGTCTTCACATGGATCGATTTCCCGGCTTCGGTGTAGCGAAGGGCGTTATCGAGCAAGTTTCCAACGACTTGCTCGAGCCGGTCGTGGTCCCCAAGAATGATCAAGTCGAAATCGAGGTCCGTCTCGATCGTGACGCCTTTCGCCCCGGCAATCGGCTCGAAACGGTATAGCACATCTTCGAGCACTTGCGAATAGACGACCGGTTCTTTCGTCATCGGATATGAGTCGCGTTCGAGTTGGGCCAAGTCGAGCAAGTCGTTGACGAGCCGTTGCAAGCGCTCCGTCTCATTCTCGATGATTTCGTAATATTGGTTTTTCGTTTTCTCGTCGAGCGACGGGTCTTGGAGCATTTCCGTATAGCCCCGAATATATGACAACGGTGTCCGCAATTCATGACTGACGTTCGCCAAAAATTCTTTCCGTTGCTCTTCGACGAGACCGAGTGACTCGGCCATCCGGTTCAGCGTCTCGGCGAGCTCGCCAATCTCGTCATCGTAATAAATCGGGATACGGTGCGAGAAGTCGCCTTTGGCATATACTTGCGAGGCTCGCTTCATTTGTATGAGTGGCTGAATGATCGTATCGATAATTTGCGTCCCGAAGATGAGCAAGTTCACGATCATCAAGATGAGCAAGAACGTGATCATAAGCCGAATCGGTTGGAACGGCTCACTGATTTTACTTAACTCCATATATAGGATGAGCGCATTATCGAGCTCGCCGTCCCGGATGAGCGGGAAGGCGGACATCAGGATATCCACATCCTCGGTCGGGTGTTTACGGGTGACGGAGATCGCGTAGCCGTCTTGAAGTTTGGCGAGGTCTTGTTCCCTTAAAAACGTCTTGCCTGAGCCGAGACTGTCTTCCCTGACCGACGAGAGGAACACTTTCGTTTCGGTCAGTTCGTTCGTGTACGTCATACTGTCCGAAAACGCGTCAGAGAAGCCGTCCGCCTTGTAGATGGTGACGAGCTTCTCTCCGCGGTTGATGAGCAGTTCTTCCTGCGTCTGAATATAGAACTTGTCGTACAAGTAAAACGTCATGATGATGAACACGAACGCGGAGAAGAGGCTAGCGGTCCAGATGGTGATCCAAATCCGCTTCCGGATCGTGTATTGCTTCATACGGTCGCCTCGAACTTGTAGCCGATCCCCCAGACGGTTTGAATGTAGCCACCTGCTTCACCGAGCTTGAGGCGAAGCGTCTTGATATGCGTGTCGACCGTCCGAAGGTTACCGTGGTACTCGGTGCCCCAAATTTGATCGAGCAACTGTTCACGTGAGAATACTTTCTCTTCATTCGTGATGAACAAGTAGAGCAAATCGAACTCTTTGCGGGTCAAGTTGACCGTTTTGCCTTTCACGCTGACCGCACGGCCATCGATATCGATGGACAAGACTCCGGTATCGAACGTCGCTTCTTGTTCTTTCGAGAAGTTATGCGTCCGACGAAGCGTTGCTTCGATGCGGGCAAGCAGCTCGCGCGGACTGAACGGCTTCGTGATATAGTCATCCGCGCCGATCTTCAAGCCATGGATGCGATCGAGTTCTTCTGACCGGGCCGTGAGCATGATAATCGGGACGTTCGAGAACTCGCGGATGCGCATGCACGCCGTGAGGCCGTCGAGTTCAGGCATCATCACGTCGAGCAGGACGAGGTGGAACGACTGTTCTTTCAATAAGTCGATTGCCTCGAGGCCGTTCGTGGCTGTGACGGTCTCATATCCTTCCTTCTCTAAGTTCGAAACGAGTAAATCCCGCATTTGTTCTTCATCATCGGTCACTAAGATGCGAAACGTTGGTTCTGACATTGGGCATTCTCCTTTACAAAACGGTTAACGAGGCTGTGTGATAATTCCCTCATACCTCTATCATACCTATCTCTCCGAATTAGAACAGAAATATTCATTGCCGTAAAGTTGTCCTCATGAAATCCACACAAAAACGCCACAAAAAAGCCAATTCTTTGTCAGAATTGGCTTACGCTTCGAGCTGTGCTTCATAGGTATGGTCGAATTCAGGCGCATGGAGTGAGTGCAAGTAGAGTTGGAAACTCGACTTCGACACTTCATACAAGACATATTTGACGTCCCCTTGGTTGATTTCAGTCAATAGTTCAGACCGGATCTCGTTAGCGCAGAAAGCGTACGGTAGTTTCTCAGCCGCCGCGATCGAACGCTCATTCGATTGACGGATTTTTAAAAATACACTTTCTATGTCAAGCTCGAAGAAAAGTTCAGAGAAGAACGCTTCTTTCGCGACTTGATTGTAACCTTTGCCGTGATACGGTTTGCCAAGCCACGTCCCGAGGAATCCATAGCCCGATTCCACGTCGAACAAGCTGATTGTCCCAATCGGGGTACCAAACTCGTTCGTGATGGTACGTGAGATGATGTTTCCTTGCTCTTCTAGCTCGATGATTTGCTTCGTGCTAAATAAAAACTCGTCAAAGTGGACCGTCTTTTGACGGACATACGGAAAGACATCTGGGTGTTGCATCAGTTCGAACAACTCCGCGCAGTCGGTAAGCTCACGAAATTTGAGCACCTTTACATTCCTCCTCCTATTTCAGACCGCTGAAGAATAGTTGTAACGAAAGCATACTTCTGGCTTCGTTGTTCGAACTTGCCTTGGCTGCTCCCTTTTATGAAGTTACAAGATTATTTTATATAGTTTTTTTGAAAAAGCAAGTAAATAAAATGCAACTTCACAAAAAAATAATAAGAGCGCTTTCACGACTGGCCTCACTCACATCTCATGATGTGTTTTCGATCGGTTCGTCGAGTAAACGATGTGGCCATCGACGATGGTCATAATCGGCTTTGACATGTAGTCGAGCGGGAAGTGACTCCAAAGGACAAGGTCGGCATCTTTGCCGATTTCGAGCGAGCCGATGCGGTCGTCTACTCCAAGCGATTCGGCCGGATGGATCGTGATGGCGCGGAGTGCGACGTCGACCGGAAGTCCTTCGCGGGCAGCAAGACCGGCGCAAAGATTTAAATATTGAACGGGCGTATAAGGATGGTCCGTCGTGATCGAGACGATCATATCGTGTTCATGTAAAATTCGGTACGTCTCCCATGTTTTGTTCTGGAGCTCAATTTTCGATTTACGTGTGAACGTCGGACCGACGGTGACATGTTTGACACCGAGTTCGCGTAACTTTTCAGCGACGAGATGTCCTTCCGTACAGTGCTCGATCCGATAATCGAGGTCGAACTCTTGCGCGAAGCGGACGACCGATAAAATATCGTCGGCGCGGTGGGCGTGGACCCGGATTGGCATCTTGCGGTCAAGGGCGAGTTGAATCATCTGGCTGCCGAACGTGCCGATCGTCTTCGTCGAGTCGACGGTCCGGAACGCTTCACGCAACAACCCCATGATCCCCATGCGGGTCAACTCACCGGATCTCCCCATACTGTGGACACGCTTCGGGTTCTCCCCGAGGGCGAGCTTGAGACCGGCATAACGCCGAAGTACCATGTCCTCGATGAAGCGGCCGTGCGTTTTAATGACACTCGTCACCCCGCCGATGACGTTCATACTGCCGGGCATGACTTGAACGGCAGTGACTCCGGCCATGAGCGCCTCTTGAAACCCTTCATCGAGCGGATAGACGCCGTCGATGGCCCGAGCGTGCGGCGTCATCGCCTCGACGGTCTCGTTTGCATCGTTTCCGACTGAACCTGTCCCTTCGTCATACAGTCCGAGGTGGGTATGGGCATCGATAAACCCTGGGAACAAGAAGTTGCCTTCGGCTTCGATGACCGTTTCTCCGTCGAGCGGGTCCAGCAAGTCTGCCATTTCAATGATTTTGCCGTCCTTGACGCGCAAATCTCCGTAAAAATGTGGGGCAGTGATTGGATAAATGTGGGCGTTACGAATTAACAAATTACTCACGTGCTAGCTCCTTTCAAATCAAATGAAGTAGTTGTTTCAAAGCGGGTTCTAACGTTTCGTAACGGAAGCGGAAACCGTGATTGAGTGCTTTCGTCGGGACGACTTTCGCCCCTTCAAGGACGATGACACTCTTCTCTCCGAGCGCGAGCTTGAGGAGCGGTGCTGGGGCAGGTGCCCAATGCGGGCGATGCATCACGCGTCCGAGCGTTTTTCCAAACTCATTCATCGTGACGGGCGTCGGTGCCGTGCCGTTGACGGGGCCTTCGATGGAAGTCGTCTCGATGATATGGACAAACAGGCGAACGAGGTCGTCCAAATGAATCCACGGTACCCATTGCTGTCCTGAGCCGAGCCGTCCTCCGACACCGAGCGTGTACGGCAGTTTCATGAGCGGGAAGGCACCGCCGTCATTCGATAAGACGACACCGGTCCGCATCGTGACGAGGCGAATTCCCATGTCTTTGATCGGGGCCGCCTCTTTCTCCCACAACACACAGACGTTTCCTAAGAAGTTGGTCCGGTCCGGGAGTGGGGTCGCTTCGGAATACGTGATGGAACGGTCTTCCCCGTAAATCCCGATGGCGGATCCGCTGATGACGACGCTCGGCTTGCGTTTCATATTTTTAATGATCCGAACGACTTCTTTCGTCCCGTCGATTCGGCTTTGAAGAATGGCTTGTTTCTGTTTATGTGTCCAGCGTCCATCGTTGATGGAGGCGCCAGCCAAATGGATGAAGGCGTCGACGTCTTGCAACTCGGACTCAGGATGGCTGTCAGGCGTCAACCATTCAACGAACGAGATCCCTCCTTGTCGTGGGCGCGGGCGGCGCGTCAATACGACGACTTGATGTCCGACCTCGGCGAGCGCGCGGACGAGCGGGCGACCGATTAGTCCGGTTCCGCCGGTGATTGCAATTTTCATAAGTCTCCCTCCAGTATATTGAAGCGATTTCAAAACGGGTATGGGTTCCATAAAGAAAGCGGACCGTTCGTATTGTGAATACCCTTTCTTCTAACTTATCAAAAATCCTGCTCGAAAGGGGAACGTGATATGTTAGAAGCAGGAAATGGAGGGATTTCGTGAAAATTGCCAAGTTTACGACCCAGAAGAAAAATAAAGACCGGCTCAACGTGTACGTCGAGAAGGACGGGCGTGAGGAGTTTGCGTTCGCCATCGACCTCGACGTCTTCATCAAATATGAATTGACGAAAGGGATGGAGCTCGAAGACGACTTCGTCCGTGACGTTCTTCAAGCCGAAGAAGAACAAAAAGCATATAAAGCGGCCGTCAATTATTTATCGTACCGAATGCGTGCCGTTTCAGAGGTGCGTGACTACCTCGTGAAGAAAGAGATAGATGAGGCAGCCATCAAGCGCGTCATCGAGCGATTGATCGAACAGCGCTACTTGAACGATGCTGAATTTGCCAAAGCCTACACCCAGACGAAGTTCAATACGAGTCCGAGCGGACCGGTCAAAATTAAACGAGAACTCACCCAGCTCCGAATCGACGCTGACATCATTGAAGAAGTCATCGGCGCAATTTCGCACGAAGACCAGCTTGAAAAGGCCGGAAAGTTCGTAAATAGGAAACAAATGGAAACAAATCGCCGTTCTGCCACAGAAGTGCAACAAAGAATTCAACAAACCCTGATGCAAAGGGGATTTACGTTTGATATCATTTCAGAGGCGATTCTCACGTTTTGGGAGAACGAGGATGAGGACGTTGAACTTTCGGCTTGTTTGATACAGGCGGAAAAATTAAATCGGAAGTTCAGTGGATATGCCCCATATGAGCGGAAACAGCGGATGAAGATGCAGCTTCGACGCAAAGGTTTTCCATATGAGGTGATTGATCGGGCTTTAGATCGACTCGCTGAACAAGAGTCATAACGGGAGATTCATTTACGGTAGGGGAAAAATCTGAAAAGGTGGGTCTACATTGACGATTTTTGAATGGATTACAGCACTCATGCCGATTGTGGCAGTGCTCGTATTATTGGTCATTATGCGTTTACCGGCGTCGGTCGCGATGCCGCTCTCGCTCGTTTTGACGGCAGGACTGGCGTTCTTCGTCTGGCAACTCGATGCGACACGGATTATGGCGGCGACGTTACAAGGACTCGTGATCGCCGTCACGACGGTCTGGATTGTGTACGGTGCGATTGGGATGATGAATACGATGAAAGAGGGCGGCGGTATGAACGCGATTCGCTCTGGATTCGTTAACATCACACCGGATCCCCGGATTCAAGTGCTCATCGTCGGCTGGTTGTTCGTCTCATTCATCGAAGGTGCTTCGGGCTTCGGGACACCAGCTACGGTTGCGGCGCCCCTGTTGATCGCCCTCGGCTTCCCGCCGATTGCAGCGGTCGTCATCGCTTTATCGGCCGACGTCTCGGCGGTCACGTTCGGTGCGGTCGGCACACCAGCTTTAATCGGAATTGGGAACGGGCTGTCGCTTGACGTCAATCAACCGGAAACGATCGAGTTTTTGACAAGCGTCGTCTTACAGACGGTACTCATCGACATGTTCGTCGGTTTGTTGATTCCGTTTATCTTGATTTTGATGCTGACCCGATTCTTCAGTAAAGAGAAGTCAATCAAGCCGGCGCTCGAAGTGTTCCCGATTGCCATTATCGCGGCACTCGTTTACAGTATCCCGGCCTACATTTGGACACTCATCCTCGGATTTGAATTCGGGGGCATGCTCGGCGGGTTGACGGGTCTCGTCATCCTCGTCACAATGGCACGCAAAGGGATCCTCATGCCAAAACGGGTGTGGACGTTCGACGGTTATGCCGATGAGATCGAGCAGCCGCTTGAGAAGCCGTCTGTTGGTAAAGGCAAACGTGAACTTCCGCAGTGGAAGGCGTGGGCGCCATATTTGATTTTGACGATTTTCCTCGTGTTGACACGGACCGTGCCATTCTTGAATGAATTGGCACGTAGCGTCCGCATTGACTTGCCAAACATCATCGGGGTCGAAGGAATCTCGACGTCGTGGGAACCGTTCTATTCGCCAGGGTTCATGTTCATCTTGACGATGATTGCGACATTCTTCCTCCACAACATGAGTTGGTCACAAGTGACTTCGGTCTTTAAAGCGACGACACTCGGTGTCGTCGGGACGGCCATCACGCTCGCTGCGTCAGTGCCGATGGTTCGAATCTTCATTCACTCAGAAAATGGTGGAGCTGGCCTGGCTTCGATGCCGGTCGAACTCGCCACGGCTGCAGCCGATACGTTCGGCGGTGTCTGGCCGCTCGTCGCACCATGGATTGGGGCGCTCGGCGCCTTCGTTTCCGGATCGGCCACGTTCTCGAACATGATGTTCTCAAGTTTGACGACGAATGTTGCCGAATCCGTTGGTTTGAACGAGACGCTCGCGTTATCGATGCAGATGGCAGGGGCCAACGCCGGTAACATGATTTGTGTCTTGAACGTCGTCGCGGTCGCCTCGGTCGCAGGTCTTCTTGGGAAAGAAGGAACGATCATTCGCTATACGCTCATGCCGATGATTTACTACGTGACGGCGACTGGCCTTGTTGGCTTGATGCTCGCCACTTTCTTCTTGTAAAAAAGTTACAAATTATTTACGACAATAATATTGACAATTTTCTGAACAGTCTGCTAAGGTTTTAGTAGATTTTCAAACTATGAACAGAGAGGAGCCAGCATGATGAAGTACATTCCAACACTACAACGCACACACACAACATCATATGGCTACTCGTATTTGACTGCGTAATTTGGCAGCTGGATAGGGGTAGTGTCCTTTCCCTGACCATGCAAAAGACTGAAGACTCAGAAGCGTACTTCATCCGATTGGTTGCACAATCAGGTGACGTGCGCTTTTTTGCGTGCGCGGAAAGGACGGAAGGGGGAATCAGTCATGAAACTGATTAAACAACTAGATTGGTTTATTAAAAGACAGAAGCGGACGTATATCGTCGCCATCATCCTGCTCATCATCACCGGCGTCGTCGATATGCTGCCGCCATGGATTATCGGGCAGGCGATCGATGCCATCCGCGAAGGGAGCTTGACGACGGAACGTCTCGTCATGATCGTCGGATCATTGCTCAGTATCATGGTTTTATCATACGTCCTTTCGTATGTATGGATCGCCCGTCTGTTTGGGACGGCGTTCCTGCTCGAGAAAAAATTGCGGGCCCGTTTCTTCGGCCACTTGCTCCGGCAGACACCGCGCTTCTATCAACAGCACCGCACCGGGGATTTGATGGCGCTCGCGACGAACGATTTGAAGGCGGTGGAACGGACGGCCGGGTTCGGCGTCATGACGCTCGTCGACTCGTTCAATATGACGCTCATCGCCCTCACAATCATGGGCGTGTTCATCGATTGGAAGTTGACGCTCGCCGCACTCTTGCCGATGCCGCTTCTCGCCTGGTCGATGAATAAGCTCGGACGCCAAATCCATGCTCGCTTCACAGCGGCACAGGACGCGTTCGGCGTGATGAACGACCAAGTCGTCGAATCGATTTCAGGCCTTCGGGTCGTCCGTTCGTTCGTCCAAGAAGAGGCGGACACGAAGAAATTCGACACGATCACCGACGACGTGATGGCGAAAAACATGCACGTCGCGAAAATCGACGTCTTGTTCGAACCGGTCATTAAACTGCTCGTCGGCTTGAGCTATTTGATCGGTTTGTCGTTCGGAACGTATCTCGTGTTCACGAACGACATCACACTCGGACAGCTCGTCTCGTTCAACATCTATCTCGGGATGCTCATTTGGCCGATGTACGCGTTCGGGGAACTGATCAACGTCGTGCAACGGGGGACGGCCAGCCTTGAACGAATCGAGGCGACGATGAACGAGACACCGGACGTCGTCTCGACCGGCACGGTCGAAGTCGGCGTCCCGGAGAAAATCACGTTCAAATCACTATCGTTCCAATATCCAGGATCGACCCGAGCATCGCTTGAAGACATCGTCTTGCACGTGTCGCGTGGCGAGACGATCGGCATCGTCGGACCGACCGGGGCCGGGAAGACGACGCTATTGCGTCAAATGCTCCGCGAGTATCCGATCGATGACTCGCTACTCGTCAACGGGGTCCCGATTCACGACATCAAACTCGATACCGTGCGCGGTTGGAGCGGTTACGTCTCGCAAGAACATTTGCTGTTCTCGAAAACGGTCCGTGACAATATCTTGTTCGGCTCAAACGATGCGACGGAACAAGACCTTGAAACGGCGATTCGACTTGCGGCGTTCGATACCGATATCGAGCATTTAGAGAACGGTCTCGACACGGTCGTCGGGGAACAAGGGGTCATGCTCTCGGGTGGCCAGAAACAACGGCTCTCGATTGCCCGCGCTCTCTTGAAAGACCCAGAGATCCTCTTGCTCGACGATTCGCTTTCAGCGGTCGACGCCAAGACGGAAGCACGCATCATCGATTCGGTCCGGACGAGCCGGGCCGAACAGACGACGTTCATCGTCGCGCACCGCCTGTCCGCTGTCGCCCATGCCGACCAGATTCTTGTGCTGCAAGACGGTCGCGTCACAGAGCGGGGCACACATGACCAACTGATGGAACGACGCGGTTGGTATTATGAACAATACGTTCGACAAGGAGAGTCGGAGTAATCCGGGAA
This sequence comes from Exiguobacterium sp. s28, assembly GCF_018618135.1. NCBI lineage: Bacteria > Bacillati > Bacillota > Bacilli > Caryophanales > Exiguobacterium > Exiguobacterium sp. s28. The sequence continues at coordinate 148,609 of NZ_JACSLL010000007.1, forward strand.
AGGGGGAATCTCTCATGATCGATCAATACGAATTAGATCCAGTCCGCAGGAAAAAAACGATCCGTTCACTCGTCGGCTATGCCAAACAAGTGAGACGCTCGATTTTCCTCGGTTTGACCTTACTATTTTTAGCGGTCGGGGCCGAACTAGCCGGACCGTATATCGCCAAAATTATCATCGACGACCATATCGTCGCCATCGAGCGCGATTGGGTTCAAGTCGAGTCAGGCGGGAGTGTCGACTTTGACGGCAACTCCTATGAAAAAGAGACACGGCTCGACGGAGAGACCGTCGTCCGACCTGTCTCGATCGTTCAGACGACGGACGGATACTATCTCGTCCCAGACGCTGTCATGAGTGGTGGGGTACGTGAAGTCGAAGACGGAGTCCTCACCATCACACGGAGCGAGGAATCAGCGACGTACGACAATATCGTGCCGCTCTCCTCGACCGATGTGTTTCAATTTTATGAGACGGATCTTCAGGCCGTGCTTATGTTATCTGCCTTGTACGTCGTCTTGCTTCTTATCGCGGCCGGTTTGAACTGGGGGCAACAGATGCTCCTCCAGCGATCGGCCCATAAGATTGTCAAGACGATGCGACTCGACGTCATGCGACATTTGCAGACGATTCCGGTCCGCTACTTCGACCAGACACCGATCGGGAAAATCGTCAGCCGCGTCACGAATGACACTGAGACGATTCGCGACCTATATTTGGGAGTGCTCGCACGCGTCTTCCAAAGCGTCGTCATGATGATTGGTGTCCTGATCGCCATGTTCTTCTTGGACGTGCGCCTCGGTCTCGTCTCGCTCATCATCATCCCGGTCGTCATCGTCTGGATTAAGCTGTTCCAACGCCTGTCGACCCGAAACAACTTCCGTGTCCGTGCCCTCGTCGCGGATATGAACGCCCAATTGAATGAGAGCATCCAGACGATGCCGATCATTCAGTCGTACGTCAAAGAAGATCTCGTCTATGACGAGTTCAACGAGAAAAACAGCGACAACTTCCAAACGAGACGGAAACTGCTCAAACTGGATGCGCTCATGTCGCACAACTTGGTCAACTTCTTCCGCAACATGGCGCTCGCCTTACTCATCTGGGTCGTCGGTGCGCAGACGCTTGGAACGGGCAGCGTGCTCACGCTCGGGATTTTATACGCCTATATCGATTACGTGTCACGGATCTTTGAGCCGGTCACACAAATCATGAACCAACTGTCCCCGCTCCAACAAGCGCTCGTCTCGGCAGACCGGATGTTCCAGTTGCTCGACGAGAAAGGGGAAGACGTGTCCACGGAACGGATTGCACGCTTTAAAGGCGAGGTCGCCTTCGAGGACGTGTCGTTCAGCTATGAGGCCGGGAAACCGGTGCTTCAACACATCGATATCCATGCGGAACCGGGTGAGACGGTGGCGCTCGTCGGTCATACGGGCAGCGGCAAGAGTTCGATCATGAACCTGCTCATGCGCTTTTATGACCCGTCAGAAGGAACGCTCAACATTGATGGCATGGACGTGACGAAACTGCCGACGCAAGCCGTCCGCGCCCATCTCGGTATCGTGCTCCAAGACCCGTTCTTGTTCACGGGCTCGATTCGAACGAACGTGACGCTCGGTGACGAGACGATCTCGGACGAGCGGATTTGGCAAGCGTTGACGGCGGTCGGAGCCGATCGATTCGTCAAACAGTTGCCACACGGAATAGACGAGCCGGTCATCGAACGCGGCGCCTCGCTCTCGAGCGGAGAGCGCCAGTTGATCAGTTTCGCCCGTGCCCTCGTCTTCGACCCAGCCATCCTTGTCTTAGATGAGGCGACGGCAAGTGTCGATTCGGAGACAGAAGCGCTCATCCAAGACGCGCTCAAGACGCTCACATACGGGCGGACGACGTTCGTCATCGCGCACCGTCTCTCGACGATACGGGAAGCGGACCAAATCCTCGTCCTCGATCACGGTCACATCATCGAGCGAGGCAACCATCAATCACTCATCGCTGATGGCGGGGTCTACGCCCGGATGCATGAGTTGCAAAGTAAACAACAAGCCATCAGTTGAGGAGGTCTTATGGAGATTATCGGAAAGCATAACCGGGCCAAAGTGTTCAATGAACGGATTGACGATACGACGCGGGCCCAAATCCAAACGCTCGTCGATCAACCGTTCACGCGAGGCGCCTCGATTCGAATCATGCCGGACATGCATGCCGGCAAAGGATCGGTCGTCGGGACGACGATGACGATTCACGACAAGGTCGTGCCGAACCTCGTCGGCGTCGACCTTGGGTGTGGCATGCTCTGTACGGAAATCAAGGTAAAGCGCATCGACTTTCAACGGCTCGACGACGTCATCCGCCAATTTGTACCGAGCGGGATGAACATCCGGGATACAGCACACTCTTACGCGTCTGAGCTCCCGCTCGAGGATGTGCGGGCGCCGTATAAGCTCGACCGGGCCCTCCGCTCGGTCGGCACGCTCGGTTCGGGCAATCATTTCATCGAAGTGAACCGGGACGAAGCCGGACGCACGTTTCTCGTCATCCACTCCGGCTCACGCCACCTCGGTGTCCAAATCGCTGACCATTATCAACAGTTGGCGGTCGAGCACATGATGAAGACGGTCGACATTCGAGACGAGATTGAACGGATGAAGGCAACGGGGCGGCAGCAAGACATCTCGGCCTATCTCGAGACGGAGCGCGAGGCACGGAAACGTTTCCGCGACCTCGCCTACGTCGAAGGGGAAGCGATGGAAGACTACATGCACGACGTGCGCATCGCACAGCAATATGCGGCCGCCAACCGTCTCGCCATGACCGACGTTATCGTTGAGGCGATGAACTGGAACGTCGTCGACCAATTCGATACGGTCCACAATTATATCGATCACGACGCAATGATGCTTCGGAAAGGGGCCATCTCGGCGCGGAACGGGGAGCGGGTCATCATCCCGATGAACATGCGCGACGGCTCGCTCATCTGTACCGGGAAAGGCAACCCGGATTGGAACTACTCGGGTCCACATGGCGCCGGTCGGGTCATGTCACGCTCGGCAGCGCGGAAACGGGTTGACTTCAAAGAGTTCAAACGATCAATGGAAGGGGTTTGGTCGAGTTCGGTCCGACCGTCGACGATTGACGAGTCACCGTTCGTCTATAAGTCGATGAAGGAAATCGTCCGTTATATCGAGCCGGCCGTCACGATTGATCAAGTCATCAAACCACTGTATAACTTCAAGGCGAACTGAAAGGGCGAATTCAGTTTCGCCTTTTTCTTTTCCGTGAAAAATCTGATACGCTACAAGAGAGGTGAGCGAAATGGAAAAACGATTGAGTGATTTATCAAAATATGAACTCGAACAAGAGATTCGGGCGCTCCATGAAAGGAAGCGGAAAGCCGAGCAGATGGGCATGGTCAGTGAGATCGAGGTCGTCTTGCGACGAATCGCGATTGCCGAGAGCTACTTGATCGACCCGAACTTGTTCAAGCCGGGGGCGACGTATATCGTCAACTATAATGACCGTCCATTCCGATTGAAGTTTGTGAACGGTGTCATGGGTTGGGGGACATTCGAAGGCGAGACGGCTGAGCATGCGATTCCGCTCTCGGAGCTGTCGGAGGTGAACGCATGAACCGGACCGAACAATACGAGCGCTTGGCTCACATCTTAAAACAGAAGAACGATGTCTTAAGCGACGTGGAGGCGTTGACGTGGGTCGAAGTGCTGTGGGAGGACTTTGAGACGACACTCGCCCGGGCCGGAGAACCATATCCGGGAGAAGCAAAATCGTTCCAGTATGTCGTGCAACAGATTGATGCGTACGGACCGCAACTCCACTTGTTTCAAACGAAAAATGAGAAGTTCAAGCACTTGATGTCCAAGCGCGACCTTCATTGAAAAATCACGCCATAATTGGCGTGATTTTTTGCTTGCAAACAACTCACAATCCGTTATAATAAAGGTCGCTATTAGTTCGTTTCATAGTTAAGTATTTATAAACTTTCTTTAGTTGAAATCATCTGTCACTAAACTTGAGACGAGGCCGAAAGGAGGGAATGTGACTTGGACGTCGGTCAAAAAATCAAACGGCTCCGCGTCAAGAAAGGCTTGACGCAAGAAGAGCTGGCCGAACGCACGGATTTGAGTAAAGGGTATATCTCTCAAATCGAGCGTGATTTGAGTTCACCTTCGCTTGAGACATTATTCGACTTGTTAGAAGTACTAGGTTGCTCACCGAAAGAATTTTTCGATGAAGAGATCTTTCAAAAGGTAAGTTATAGCGAAGACGACCGGACCGTGTATGTGGATGAGGAACGAAAATACCGGACCGAATGGCTCATCCCGGAATCGAACGAAAAAGAGATGGAACCGATTTTGCTGACCTTCTCCAAACATGGGGAATTCAAGCGCTATGAGCCTTCCCGTTCCGAGACGTTCGTCTACGTCCTGTCAGGGCGGGTCGCCCTGAAGCTCGGCCATCACACGTATTTCGCCAAAGCGGGAGAAACATTATATTACGTCGCTTCGGATTCACATCAGCTCGTCAATGACTGTGATGGCGAGAGTGAATGTTTGATCGTCGCGACCCATTCATATTTATAAGGGAGGAACCGAAATGAACCCAGAAACGATTATCCGCTTTGACAACGTGTCGAAGCGTTACGATGACACCGTCGTCTTGGAAAACATTAGCTTTGAGATTGAACGAGGGAAGTTCTATACGTTGCTCGGACCGTCTGGATGTGGGAAGACGACGATTTTGCGTCTGATCGCAGGTTTCACGGATGCGACAGAAGGCGACATCCAGTTCAACGGGAAGCGCATTAACGACGTCCCAGCGAACAAACGTCAAGTGAACACTGTGTTTCAAGACTATGCGCTCTTCCCGCACTTGAACGTGTTCGAGAACGTCGCATTCGGTCTGCGCATCAAAAAGATGAAAGAAGCGGACGTGAAGACGAAAGTCGAACAAGCGCTCAAATTCGTCAACTTGAAAGGGTACGAGTCACGTGAAATCGATGAGATGTCAGGCGGGCAACGACAGCGTGTCGCCATCGCCCGTGCCATCGTCAACGAACCGGAAGTCATCTTGCTCGATGAGCCGCTCTCGGCGCTCGATTTGAAGCTCCGGACGGAGATGCAATATGAGCTTCGTGAATTGCAACAGCGTCTCGGCATCACGTTCATCTTTGTCACGCACGACCAAGAAGAAGCGCTCGCCATGTCGGATGAGATTTTCGTCATGAATAACGGAAAGATCGTCCAAAGCGGGACACCGACCGACATTTACGACGAGCCGATCAACCGTTTCGTCGCTGATTTTATCGGAGAGTCGAATATCGTACCGGGCGTCATGCCAGAAGATAACATTGTCACGTTCGCCGGGAAGACGTTCGATTGTGTCGACCAAGGGTTTGATCGCAATGAAAAAGTCGAAGTCATCATCCGTCCGGAAGATTTGGAGATGACGTCGGTCGACTCGGCGAAACTCGTCGTCGATGTTGACTCGCAACTGTTCCGCGGCGTCCACTATGAGATTTGCTGCTATGACCAAGAAGGGAACGAATGGCTCGTCCATTCAACGAAAAAATCGGTCGTCGGCTCAAAAATCGGCCTCACGTTCGATGACGAGGCGATTCACGTCATGCGCTTAGGGGAGACGGAGGAAGAGTTCGACCGTCGTCTCGAGTCCTATGAGGAGGTCGCTCATGAATCAAACTAGTCAAACCGCGAAGACGGTCTATTTGACGACCTATTGGTTATGGATCGCGCTGTTCGTCATCGCGCCGCTCCTGCTCGTCGTCTACTACTCGTTTTTTGATATCGAAGGGAACTTGAGTTTAGAGAACTATCAGATGTTCTTCACGTCGACATATTTGACGATGACGTTGTCTTCCTTCTGGTATGCGTTCTTGATCACGTTCTTCTCGCTCTTGATCGGGTATCCGACCGCCTATTTATTGACGAAGACAAAGCATAAGCAACTTTGGCTTTTGCTCATCATTTTGCCATCATGGATCAACTTATTGCTTAAAGCCTATGCATTCCTCGGCATTTTCGGGACGTACGGCATCACGAACCAATTTTTAGAGACGATTGGCATCGGGACACAACAGATTTTGTTCACGGATTTTAGTTTCGTGTTCGTGTCGGTGTACATCTTCATCCCATTCATGATCTTGCCGATTTATAACGCCATTGAAAAGCTCCCGCCGTCGCTCGTCTATGCGTCGCGTGACCTCGGGGCCTCGAACTGGACGACATTCCGCCGGGTCATCTTCCCGCTCACGCTCGACGGCGTGAAGTCAGGGATTCAAATCGTCTTTATCCCTGCATTGTCACTGTTCATGATCACCCGACTCATCGCCGGAAACCGAGTCATCACGCTCGGGACGGCGATTGAACAACAATTCCTCGTCACGCAGAACTGGGGCATGGGCTCGACGATTGCCGTGTTCTTGATTTTGGCGATGGTCCTCGTCATGGTCATCACGCGTGACTGGGGCGCGAAAGGAGCGGTGCGTCGATGAAACCGAAAAAATTTAAATTAGCCAACCTGTATTTGCTGGTCGTGTTCTTCATCCTCTACGCACCAATCATCTACTTGGTCGTCTACTCGTTCAACAGTGGCGGGACGATGAGTAACTTTGAAGGCTTCACGCTCGACTGGTACAAGTCGCTCTTTACCGACACGCGCCTGCTCGTCATCGTCTTGAACACGATCGTCATCGCTCTGCTGTCGGCGACGATCTCGACCGTGCTCGGCGTCATCGGCGCGCTCGCCATCTATACGGCGCGGCAACGCTTCACGAAGACGTCGCTCTTGTCGCTCAACAACGTGTTGATCGTCAGTCCGGACGTCATCATCGGGGCGTCGTTCCTCATCCTGTTCACGATGCTCGGGATTCAGCTCGGTTTCTACTCGGTGCTATTGGCGCATATCGCCTTCTCGGTGCCGATCGTCGTCATCTTGGTCTTACCGAAGCTGCAAGAGATGAGCCCGACGCTCATCGATGCGTCGCGTGACCTCGGCGCGAGCACGTGGGACGTGTTAACGAAAGTCATCTTGCCGTATATCACACCGGGCATCTTCGCCGGGTTCTTCACGGCGCTCACGTATTCGCTCGATGACTTTGCCGTCACGTTCTTCGTGACCGGCAACGGCTTTACGACACTTGCCGTCGAAGTCTACTCACGGGCTCGCCAAGGTATCTCGCTCGAAATTAACGCCTTGTCAGCCATCTTGTTCTTGTTCACACTCATTCTCGTCCTTGGGTATTATGTGCTTGCCCAACGCGGTGGTAAAGCGAAGGAGGTAAGACGATGAAAAAATTGGTCATCATGTTGACGGTGCCGGTCCTCGTCAGTGCCGCTCTTTTGCTCTGGGTGTATCAAATCAATATGGCGCAAGGGTTTGGCGGCGATAACACGCTCGTCGTCTACAACTGGGGCGATTACATCGATGAAGACTTGATTGGCGAGTTCGAGGAAGAGACGGGTTTGAAAGTCATCTATCAGACGTTCGATTCGAACGAGGCGATGCTCACGAAAATCGAACAAGGCGGTACGGCGTTCGACATTGCGGTCCCGTCGGATTACGCCATCAGTAAAATGATCGAAGAAGACCTGCTCTTGCCAATCGATTATGACAAGCTCGAGAACTTCGATAACATTGACCCACGTTTCCTCGACAAGTCGTTCGATCCGGGTAACACGTACTCGGTCCCTTACTTCTGGGGGACGGTCGGTATCGTGTACAACCCTGAGCTCGTCGACGGTGAGATTACGTCGTGGAACGACCTATGGGACATGCCGCTCGAGAATGACATCTTGCTCGCAGACGGGACTCGTGAGGTGATGGGCTTCGGTCTAAACTCGCTCGGTTACTCGCTCAACACGACGGACAAAGACGAGTTGCTCGAGGCGGAGAAAAAGCTCGAGACGCTCTGGCCGAACATCAAAGCGATCGTCGGCGATGAAATCAAGATGCTCATGGCCAATCGCGAAGCGGCTGCAGCCGTCGTCTGGTCTGGAGATGCTTCCGAGATCATGTACGAGAACGAAGAGTTGACGTACGTCATCCCAGAGGAAGGGACGAATCTCTGGTTCGATAACCTCGTCATCCCGAGCACTTCAAAAAACGTCGAAGGCGCACATCAGTTCATCGACTTCATGCTCGACGCAGAAATCGCGGCCCGCAATACCGACTATGTCGGCTATTCGACGCCGAACGAAGCGGCACTTGAATTCTTAGATGAAGAAGTGACGTCAGACGAACGTTTTTATCCGTCAAAAGAAGTGACAGATGAGCTCGAAGTGTATGAGAACTTAGGCAAGCGCATGAACGCGTACTACAACGAACTCTACTTGCGCTTTAAAATGCAAAGTAAATAAAAGGAGTCCCGCTCACCGTGAGCGGGACTTTTTTGGATGGGGCGGGGAATCACGTAACCCGTTGCTTGGCAGCGATATGGGCCTCCCTGACGGCTTCGTCCGCAGATGCGAATTGGAGCAGGTGCTCGTAGATGGCCGTCTGTTCCGCCAACGTCAACCGGGCCTCGCCTGGCAAGGCAATCTGCTGTTTCCATGTCTTCCGGTTCAATACGGGAACGTCCGCCACGTCGATACGTTTCAAGGTCGACCGGTCGCTGAAGACGATCCAAGAGTGGAGCAGACTCCGCTCCACAGCAAGCGTTTGTTCCATCGCTTTCATATGCAACTCGTTTTGTTTAATCGGATTGAAAAAGCGGAACTTCTTTCGATTCGGCATCGACTGCGTCCAGTGCCGTTCTTGTTCATGTCCAAAAATCCAGCCGCTATAATTTTTTGACTCAATCACGTGGACACCACTCTGGTTGATGAACACCACATCGATTTCAGTCGTACGCTCTCGATTCTTTGGATGGGGCAAATATAGATTCGTCAAGATGAAGGGATTCGGCACGCGCTCCTCGATGGCGGCGACACATAAATACTCGCCGTATAAGCCGGTGTCTTGAACGACTTTGAAATAGCTGTGTCCGGTCTGGGCGTAATAGCGGCTCCGTTTATAGCGCTTGACCTTCGTATACAACATACCGCCAAGCACCAGAAACAGAGGACCGAATAGACTGACCAATGAAATCAACATTCCGTTGAACGTGCTCGTTAGAAGCTCGGACATAGGCTGCCTCCTTTCGTGTCTCTCTTTACTATATCGAATCGAGCCGATTTTTAGGTTAATTTTTGGGGATAATTGGAAATGTGATTTTAAGAAAAAGATGTCTATTGATTGAAAAAAGACCAGCCATCGAGATGACTGGTCTTCTACATTCAGCTTTGATGCAACTCGGCCCGTTCTTCGTCCGTGAACACGCGGGAACGACTTAAAAATCGTTTTCCTTCCACGCCCTCGACCGAGAACATGCCGCCCCGGCCCTCGACGACGTCGATGATGAGCTGGGTGTGTTTCCAATAATCGTATTGCTTCTCGTGAATATAGAACGGACACCCACCAATCTCACCGAGCAGGACGTCATGATCGCCAATCATGAACTCGCCTTGCGGGAAACACATCGGGGAGCTCCCGTCACAACAACCGCCCGACTGGTGAAACAAGAGCGGTCCATGTTTTCGTTTCAGCTGTTCGAGGAGCGCGAGCGTGGCGGGGGTGGCCTCGACGCGATTCACCATCTCAGAAGAACCCGAGTTTTTGTTCGCTATAGCTGACGAGCATGTTTTTCGTCCGTTGATAATGGTTGAGCATCATCTTATGGTTCTCACGGCCAATCCCAGACATCTTGTACCCACCGAACGCGGCATGGGCCGGATATTGGTGATAGCAGTTGATCCAGACGCGACCGGCTTGAATCTCGCGACCGAACCGGTAAGCCCGATTCATGTCACGCGTCCAAACGCCGGCACCGAGTCCATATAACGTGTCATTCGCGATGGCGAGCGCCTCGGCATCGTCCTTGAACGTCGTCACCGACAAGACCGGTCCGAAAATCTCTTCTTGGAAGATACGCATCTTGTTATGCCCTTTGAAGATGGTCGGTTGCACGTAATAACCGTCAGCGAGTTCGCCGTCCATCATGTTGCGCTCGCCGCCGATGAGGCATTCCGCGCCCTCCGACTTTCCGATCTCCAAATACGACAAGATTTTTTCCATCTGCTCATTTGAGGCTTGGGCACCCATCATGACGTCAGGGTCGAGCGGGTTGCCGAGCTTGATGGCTTTGACCCGTTCGAGGACGCGTTCCATGAATGGCTCATAAATCGACTCGTGGATGAGCGCGCGTGATGGGCACGTGCATACCTCACCTTGGTTCAAAGCGAACATGACGAGTCCTTCGATCGACTTGTCAAAGAAGTCATCATCGGCATCCATGATGTCCGCAAAGAAGATGTTCGGCGATTTGCCGCCGAGTTCGAGCGTGACCGGGATGATGTTTTGTGAGGCATACTGCATGATGAGTCGACCTGTCGTCGTCTCACCCGTGAACGCGACCTTATCGACGCGGTCGCTCGACGCGAGCGGTTTGCCGGCCTCGAGTCCGAACCCGTTGACGATATTCAACACGCCTGGCGGGAGCAAGTCTTCAATCAATTCCATGAGCACCATGATGGAAGCAGGCGTCTGTTCAGCTGGTTTCAACACGATACAGTTTCCAGCAGCAAGGGCCGGCGCGACTTTCCAAACCGCCATCAAAATCGGGAAGTTCCATGGGATAATTTGGGCGACGACACCGAGCGGTTCATTGAAATGATAAGCGACCGTGTCGTTGTCGAGTTCACTGATACCGCCTTCCTGTGACCGGATGACGCCCGCAAAATAGCGGAAGTGATCGATGGCGAGCGGGAGGTCGGCGTTGAGCGTCTCGCGGACGGCTTTCCCGTTCTCCCACGTCTCAGCGTAGGCGAGCATCTCAAGGTTCGCTTCCATACGATCGGCGATCTTATTTAAAATGACAGAACGTTCGGTGACCGACGTTTTGCCCCAGGCGTCTTTGGCGGCATGGGCCGAATCCAAGGCGAGTTCAACATCTTCTTTCGTCGAGCGGGCGACTTCGCATAAAACTTTACCATTTACCGGAGAGGTGTTCTCAAAATATTCTCCCCCTGCAGGCGCGGTCCACTTTCCATTGATGTAGTTCTCATAGCGGTCTTTAAAGTGAACTTTCGTGCCTGTCGAGTTTGGGACTTCATAAATCATGGTCGTTCCTCCCTTTTCCGTAAAGTATAGGGATTCTATGTATGCGCTTACATTTTACTGTAAGTCAACAGCTCCCTTTTTTCATCGTAACGGGTCGGTGTGATAAAAGTCAAAATTTTTCGACAATAATTTGTCAAATTTAAACGAAAATGTTTTGAAGTCAAGATTTGTGGTAAACATCATATTAGCATCAATTTTAAATCGAAGGAGTGGACGTAATAATGGCAAAAACATATCAAGTCGACCCGGCACACAGTTCGATTACATTTACGGTCAAGCATATGATGATCTCGAAAGTAAAAGGGGAGTTCAAAGATTTTCACGTCGAAGCGAACGGACAACCGGACGATCTCGCGAACGCCCGCGTGAACGTGACGATCAAGGCGGCATCGATCGATACGAATAACAGCGATCGCGACAACCATTTACGGTCCGGAGACTTCTTCGATGTGGAGCAACACGAGGACATCGTGTTCGAGTCGACATCGTTCCGCTCAAAAGGCGGCGGTGAATTCGAACTGACCGGGAATTTGACAATTCGCGGGACGACCCGGGAAGAGACGTTCGAAGTCGAATATGAGGGAAGCGCGAAAGATCCATGGGGCAACATGAAGCACGCCTTCACCGGGGACGGGTCGATCAACCGGGAAGATTACGGATTGACGTGGAACCAGGCGCTTGAAGCGGGCGGCGTCCTCGTCGATAAATAAGTGAAGTTTGACTTTGAGCTCCAGTTCACGGAGTCGGAGGCATAAAAAAAGTCGCTCTCGCGAGCGACTTTTCAGACTGTAGACAAAACATTGTCTGCAGTCTTTTTTATTTGCCCGACCGGGCACAGCTCGCTTTTCTGGGGGCAAGCAGGGAGCCGCAT
>NZ_JACSLL010000008.1:0-119990 GCF_018618135.1 Exiguobacterium sp. s28
TGGCAAGTCCTTTTTCTTTTCTAAAATAGGAGTGCAGAGTTGTGTACGTTTCCGTTGCACACTTCTGCACTCCTATTTTGCATTACACACTTCGACGCCTTCCTGACCGGCTCCAAGAAGATTTTGACGACTTAAAACTTGTGAGCATGGATCTTCTTTGTGATGTGAAGGAAGGAGAACGCTTGACCCACCTCACCGTCTTTTTCAATACCAATATGATTCGACGGAATCGTCGTACATAAGAACAAAAATATTTGTATACATGTATACATGTAGATTTGTATACGCGTATACATGTATACATTTTTTAAAGTCGTCATTTCTGTAGTTTCATGAACAAGGACTGAACTGGCTCTGGACGGGGAATCGTTCTATAGCGAAGCGGAAGGGGGGAGACGTGATGGATGAGGGGCTGCTTGATGACTATGCGTTCGCTGGATTGGATCCGTTCGTCCGGACGGTGTTCTCGGAACTGATGGAACATCCCGAATGGATGCGTGTCGTCGACAGGGAACATTGCGTCGAGAAGGTCGTCCGGTTCGATGACGGACGGAACTCGCCTTACTTCCGGGTGCTGATCTATCTGGATGCAGAAGAGCGTCCGATCAAGAAAGTGTATCTATACGGGACATGGGTGGTGGCGGATGGAGAAGTCAGCTTCGTCGTCTCAGAGCTATCCAAGGGTGTATTCGAATATGAAGTGATGCATGTCCATTGGCTCATCAAGTATCGGTTCGAGGATTGGGGCGTGTCTGAAGACGGGGCATGGGAGAAGGAATGGTGATCCGGGCTCATGCGTGAGCGTCTAACGCCAGGAGGCGAAGTCGCTCATCGCACCGCTGCCCCCCTGACGGCCCGATAACAAGAGCTGCTGGCTCACCGCCGCATCTCTATGTTCCTGGCCCTTTCTAACGGGAGGCACGGAGCGTAAGGGCAACGTCAAAAGCAAGAGCGTGGGCGCGTCTAACGCCACGCGGAGTGGCATTCGAATCTAGGACAGGCCCAAATCGCGGACGCAATTCTCGACAGGATCGTACACGACTCCTATAAAATCCTGGTCGATGGCGAAACCTCAATGAGGGAACACCACGGGCTAGGGATAAGCTAAGATCTTGGCCATCGATGAGTCGATGGCCTTTTTCTTCATATTGACTCGCTCAGTCGTCCGCACTAGTGGCTCTCTGTATCCGCAATACTCAGCAGGACAAAAAACGCATCCTTCGAGTTTTTGAGGATGCGTTTGAGCAATGTGACTCTATTTGACTCGCGTTTATATTCCTACATATAAGCATACAACTGATGGTAGTTTCCAAGGTGGAGCGACGGAATGGACGTATCAGACATTGGAGCGGAAAGGATATATCATAAAATTGGTATTTTTCGAGCATATATCACAAGGTTGATGTTGTCGCGCGATTCAATAAAAACGAGTTTTTTCATCATGGATTAGCTCGTCTATATTATTAATTGTAATAATTAAAATTTATTATTTTACTAATATTTCGTTTTTGGGCATAGAATGATAGCTTCTTGCTGTCGTATGTGAATATATAAAGTATTTACCGGGCTCTTCAAAAATATAAGAAATTACATACAGTCCGTCTTGTTGATAATTGGCTTCAATTTTTTCGTGTTGGCTTTCCTCTTGGCCTTCTTTCCATATCTCGAATTCAACTTTATCCGCATCGTCTACTTTCTCGTTTCCTTGAGAAACAGTTGCTATAAGTTCAATAACTTCGTTTGCTTTTACTATTTCAGGATCTGTTTTAAATTGTACATCAATTAATTCTGGAATCACTTCAGGTCCATTATTGCTTACTGTACTTCCACAACCAGATAATACTAACAAAACAATCAACAGTGAAAAAAACCTTGCCATCTTTTTTCTCTCCTTTAAACGATTTAATATTAACATACACGAAAATGTGATGTATTGATTATTACATTAAAAGTGACCTGATCATGCAATCTTATTAGCTATCGAGCATAGACCCCATGTCACTTTTAAGGTTCAAGACTTTATAGAGCGTCGTATGCTCGATTGGTTTACTTTTCTATATAAAAAATAAAGAAATGTACATTTTATATATTAAGTTCAATTTTATATATTAAGTTCAAAAGATATTAATTGAACTTAATCCAAAAAGTTGGATCATGAAATAGATCATCTGGTGACTTCGACAACCTAGGTTTGAATTTGGACCTTCATATCCGTAAATTTATCATCGACCGTTAGACACGGCCTTAGTAACCTAAGGTTCGTCTCGACGTATATTGCCAGTTGAAGGTCATCAAAGGAGAGAAGAGTCTGTACTTCAAGATTGAATCGATTAAAGATTGTCTACCCATCCATATCGTTTTTAATATCTACATAGTGAATGTGTATGTCGCACCTGAGATTGTATTCCCCAGGCACTCGTAGGGGGGTGGGGGCACGAACGAAAGCTCATCCTAACTTTCTGAAGTTTTTCTTGCGAGTCAGTTAGCGTTTGGTCACCGAGACTTTAAAAGCTTTCGGACATAAAAATCGCCCCATAAAAATTAGATTATCAGGTCCAACTTTTACGGGGCATCTAATATTCTGTGGTCTAAATATTAAGTGATTTACTGAAGTAATTATATAGTGTTAAACAATTTCGCCTCTGAAATTCAGAAAAATTGGGATGGGTTGACTGTATTCCCTGCACTTGTAGCTGAGTACGAATAGTTTCCTCGATGGACTTCAAAGTGTAAATGAGAACCGGTCGAATTTCCGGTACTCCCCATCGAACCGATGTTCTGTCCTCGGGTCACACGTTGTCCGGCGGAAACGGACAATGAGCTCATGTGAGCATAAAGGGTAGTCCAAACTTGACCGCCTATGACATGCGTAATGATGACATGATTTCCATAAGGTCCACCCCAGCCTGCTCGAGTTACAGTTCCTGTTTGAGCAGCCATAATAGGAGTTCCTACTGGTCCAGCTGTATCTAGTGCATTATGGAAGCTGTAGCCATTGGCCCCGCCTGCTGGACCCCATCCTTGGGTTACGATACCTGAGGTTGGACGTTGAAAAACTCCGCCACTTGTTGGAGAAGCGAGTGAATCCGTAGTCTTTGAAGTGTTTACCACTTTCTCAGAGTTTGGTGATTTTTCGAGAGAGGCTTTATTCTCGCTGATTTCATTTTTTTCGGCACTTTTTGCTTCTGCAGCTTTACGCGCAGCCTCTTTGGTACGAATTTTAGCTTGTTCTTCAAGCCTTTGGGCTTCAATCTCTGCTTGAATTGATTTTTCTTGTTCTTGAAGCGTCGATTCCATTTGTTGCAAGCTTACCAATTTAGATGTGAACTGGATTTTTTCGGCCTCTAATTTTTTTATTTGAGCAGCCCGCACTTTAATTTTGCCGTTCAATTTTTTCTGACTATTCTCTAGCTCTTCTTTTTGACTAATAAGCTTATCTTTTTCAGTGTCCAATTCAGCTTTAGCAATTTGAAGCTTATTTTTTGTTGATTGATATTCTTTGAAAAGTTCTTGATCATTTTCTTGAATCGTCCCTGCGGTGATCATGCGTGAAACCAGATCACCAAAGTCTTTTGAACCAAAAATAAATTCAGCCCAGTTTATAGAAGAACCACCGTTTTTTTGCATCGTGACCATGCGTTCTTCCATCAATGTCTTTTGAGAGCTCATTTTTTTCTGGAATTCTTTAATTTGAGTTTGAATCTGAGCAATTTTCTTTTGGGTTGTCCGAATTTCAGCCTTCTTCTGGGTGACCTCATTGATAATATCCTGTAACTCGGATTCCAAGTCATTCAGTTTCTGTTCTTCGAGTGTGATATCTTGTTCACGCTGCTGAATTGACGTATTAGCTTTACGTTGCTCTGTAGAATTTTGCGCTTGCTTCTGCTGGATATTTTTTTGTTTTTCAGTCAAGTTTAAAGCGTAAGAAGGGGATGCGCTTTGAACTAACATAACACCAAGTAAAGTTGAAGCTATAATTTTTTTCATGGTAAACAATGTTGTTGCCTCCGTAACTTATCTCTATTATAAAAAATGCGTTGCTGGATAAAAGTATTCGTATCATGATTAAAACTCGAACCGGAATCATTGTATCAATATTACTTCACCATCTATATTTCTATTTCTTTTCATTTCTATGTCAGTTGTTCTTTTGGGTTTATTGTCATTCGAGTATATCAAGAGAAATACTTATAATGCCATTTTGATGAGGAAATGAATGATGACCACTGAATTTAGGACATTTTGTCTCAAATTCAGTGGTCAAATCGTTTGTTAGTATTTGTTTGGTGTTTATTTAGTAGTAACTCTTCATAAATTTATCAATTCCTTTGGCGGTTGCTTTGATCATGTTACTTCCCGACATATAGGAGCGATCTACTGAGTTAGCAATAAAGCCATATTCGATGAGAGTAGAAGGTACCGTGTTTCTTCCTACCACATAGACATCTTGTCGCTTAACGCCTCGATTTTTAAAATCTGGAACGTTCATGGCGATTTCTTGATTAATTACTTCACCTAATCTGCGGCTAGCGTTCGCATATGGATTTGTGGTGTACGCGCTAGAAGTAGGGACGAGTGCTTCATGACCTGTAGCGAAAGAAGGTGAAGAATTAATGTGGACGCTTATGAAAGCGTCAGCATCAAGCCTTTCTGATAGATTGGTCCGCTCAACAAGTGACAAGTATCTATCATTTGAGCGCGTTAGTTTCACTTCATAAAGCTCATAGTTTTTCTTTAGTTCGTCGGCTACACGATTAGCAATGTTTAGGGTGAGTACTTTTTCTTGAACTGTACCGTTTGAAGTCACTGCACCAGCATCTCCCCCACCGTGTCCAGCGTCAATTAAAATCACGTGTTTGTTAGCTGGAATCACCGGTGATTTTATAGGAGTTTTTCCGGTAAATGGTTGC
The DNA here is from genome assembly GCF_018618135.1 of Exiguobacterium sp. s28. NCBI lineage: Bacteria > Bacillati > Bacillota > Bacilli > Caryophanales > Exiguobacterium > Exiguobacterium sp. s28. Next base: position 4,911 of record NZ_JACSLL010000008.1, read on the forward strand.
ACAAAACCAGATGATACGTAACCGACTTGATTGTTATATCGCACCTTGTACCAACTGGCGCTTTTCGATATGACAGAAATCGAAGTGCCTGAGGGAATTGTTGTCAAAATAGATCCGTAACGACTCGCTTGGTTACGTAAATTAAGATTTTCGATAGTAATATATGTTGGATAAGTGGATAAAGAATCCCCCGGTGCCACTTGCACTATATAATGTCGAGCAGGTGTGAATCCTGTAATACCGTTATACATAACTTTTAACCAAGAACCCGTTGTGCCCGATTTTCCTAGTACAGTCACTTCAGTAGATGCTGGAATCGTAATAAGGACCTTTGAGTTCACTAAAGACATGCTTGAGCGAATCTCGGTCGTTTGCTTACTTCGTGACTTCATAGCCGAGGGCGATATGGTTACATACTGACTTGCCACATAGCCTTGAGTCCCATTGTATGATACTTTATACCAAGGGCCTGAGGCAGCATGGTACATTAGTGGGCTGGACTTTGGGATAGTCATTAAAACGGGTGATTTGACAGATGGGCCCTTACGCAGATTTAGTGAAGTTTTAGTTTTATATATTGTGTTTATTGAACTGACTGAATTTTTAGGTATAGGTTTTGGCGTCACGTACTTCGTTGAGACATAACCGATTTTTGAATTAAATGAAACTTTAAACCAGGATTTATCTTCTCCATATACACCTATCTTCTTAATGGTTTTTCCTTTTGGAATCGTCAAAAGGACTTTGCTTTTTGAAGAGAACGAGGAACGCAAATTCAAATTTTCAGTTGTTATGAATAGAGATTCCTCTGCATGTACGACGTTTAGGACGTTAACACTAGTTAAAAGCTTAAAGGGATAGAAAAAAGAAGTTAATAAAGCCAAGGAAATTACTAAGCTTATTCGAAATTTATGTTTAGACTTCATAATAGACTCCTCATATGTAGTTTTTTTGGTTGTAAAGACCCATGAATGGTTTTTTACTATCTGTATGGTACTTATCCTTTAAATATTAGTCATTCTATGCAACGATTATTGGCTTTCGTCTATCTACAGTTAAAAGTTTTCTTGCCCTGTTTTAAAATGCACTATTATTAAGGGGAATAGACGTATTTTAAGAAATAAATTGGCCCTCCTTTCATCTGCATAAAAGTTTAGTTGCATGAATGTGTTAGAATGTAACTTGTTTGACTCATAGATTTCGTTTTTAGAAGTCCATGGATTCAATGTTGAAAAACTAAGGATACTCTAGTATTTTTAGCTATAATTCTGATAAAAGAAATAACGAATTTATAAAAGAGGTGAATTGTTTTGAAAACTAATCAACTATTGACTATTTTTACATCCGTATTAGTAATTGCAGTCTTAGCTTTTTTATTTTTAAATGATCAAAGTTCCGAAAAATCAAAGACTAAAATTGTTCAAGATGAAAAGATATCAGTTAATAATCAACCTACAATAGGTAAAAAGGAAGCGCCGATATCAATTGTAGAATTCGGAGACTATAAATGCCCTTCGTGTAAAGAGTGGGGTGAAACAATCTATCCTCAACTTGTAAAAGATTACATTGAAAGTGGGAAAGCTTCCTTTAGTTACATTAATGTTTTGTTTCACGGAGATGAGTCCACTTTAGCTGCCCTTGCATCAGAATCTGTTTACAAAAATCACCCAGAATCATTTTGGCAATTTCACAAAGCTATTTATGAAGCTCAACCTGACGTGCAAATACACGATAATCCATGGGTTACGGTGGAGAAAATGGAAGAGATTGCGACGAAGACTGTCCCTTCTCTAGATTTAAATAAATTTAGAGAAGACCTATCAAGTCGTTCTTCTAGATTAGAATCAGTTAAAATGGATGCGGCGCTCGTAGAAAAATACAATGTTACACTGACCCCGACGATTGCAGTTAATGGGGTCATCCTTGAAAATCCATTCGACTATACCTCTATAAAAAAACAAATTGAAAAGGAGCTAACCCAATGAGCGCTTCAGTAATAAACCGATATGGACTGTACCTCGCCTGGGTTGTTTCAATTACTGCAGTACTTGGAAGTCTATATTTTAGCGAAATTCGTGGTTTTATACCTTGTGAACTCTGTTGGATTCAACGTATCTTTATGTACCCAATAGCTTTGATTCTTGCAATTGCAGTTTTCAGAGAAGATAGCTCAATCAAATTTTATGTTCTCCCTTTATCAATAATCGGATTCTGTATCTCTTTTTACCACTATCTTGTACAAAAGGTGCCCGGCTTTTCGGAAGTCAGACCATGTGAACAAGGAGTTTCCTGTAATGCACAGTACATTGACTGGATGGGTTTTATCACAATTCCGTTTTTAGCGTTGACCGCCTTTTTTCTGATTACAGTCATTCTTGGACGAATCAGTACCAAACAGTAGTTTTTGATTTGGATTTGAAAAATGAAGAACTAATTGTATCAAATTGGTATGCTTACTAAAAAACAGCTTTGATTTAGAAAAACATGAAAAGCTTTTTGAAGTTGGAAAATAGATTAGACAATACCCAGTAAATAATTCAATTGACGTTTTCTTAAAACGTTAGTGTACTATATTGATTTTTTGAAAAAGCGTGACTACCTATCGAGTATGAGATCTAACTAGCTCTCTAATAGGTAGTTTTTGTATGGCTAAAAATAAGAAATAATCGCAAAACCAGAGAAAGTATCTCAAATCTTCAAGTATGTAGAGCTGATAGAATAAATGTTTTTTAAATTAAGTGTTGACGGCACAGCAAAAGTCTAATAAGTTATATATGAACATATGAACATGTATAGTTATCATGAGCGGAGGTACTGACTTATGGATGAACCGATTGAAGATACTACAGAAAATGAAATAGAAATAGGGGCGCAGATTGACGATGAGACTCTATTTATTGTATCTCAGACGTTCAAGGCACTTAGTGACCCGACAAGAATTAAAATATTAACCCTGCTATGCACAAAGGAACATTCGGTCAACGGAATAGCTGATCTTCTTAACTTAAGTCAATCAAACGTGTCTCATCAGCTACGTTTTTTAAAAAATCTTCGACTTGTCAAGTTTAGAAGAGAAGGAACTACTCTATTTTATTCAGAAGATGATCACCATGTCATGAACTTACTAAGACAGGCGATTGAGCATGCGAAACACCACTAAATATAGTAAGGAGAGTTAATCTTATGGCACATAATCATGCACATGATCATTCTCATACCTCTAACAAAAAGATTTTGATCATTTCATTCTTTATTATTTCGGCATACATGGTTGTAGAGGCGATTGGAGGGTACCTTACAAATAGCTTAGCACTTTTAGCGGACGCAGGTCACATGCTTAGTGATGCGGCTTCGCTCGCTATTGCATTACTTGCCTTTAAATTAGGTGAACAAATAGCGAACAATCGTAAAACGTTCGGATATAGACGCTTCGAGATTCTAGCAGCTGTTTTAAACGGGGTCACACTCATACTGATTTCCATATATATCTTTTATGAGGCCATCAATCGATTTATTCAACCACCTGAGGTCGCATCCGTAGGAATGTTAATTGTTAGCAGTATTGGCCTTGCTATAAACCTTCTTGTTGGATGGATTATGTTAAGAGGTGCAGACGTAGAACATAATTTGAATATGCGAGGTGCTTATCTACATGTTGTAAGCGATACGTTGGGTTCAGTCGGTGCAATACTGGCAGCGCTTCTTATCATGGCATTTGGATGGAACTGGGCAGATCCGCTCGCAGGAATCATTGTAGCGGGACTTGTTTTACGAAGTGGTTATTTCGTGACGAAATCCGGATTGAACGTATTAATGGAAGGTGCACCACAAAACGTTGATGTCGAAAAGGTTCTTCAAGTCATTCACAACAAGGAGGGGGTACGGAGTATACACGACTTTCATCTTTGGAGTATCACAAGTGGAATGAATGCACTCTCATGTCATGTTGTCGTTGATGGTAATTTACAAATCTATGACAGTGAGAATCTACTTCAAGAAATTGAACACGATTTAGCACATCTGAACGTTCAACACTCTACGATTCAATTCGAAACTCTTTCTCATCCTCACAGCGATGAATTGCTTTGCAAACTGAAGGTAGGGGAAGTAGTACATCAACATTAAAAAAATCACCTGTTGAGTAGGATTGACAATCAAGAGGAGGAGACAGCAATGCTGATTTTGGATAATAGTTACTTAATTTTGAGCATGTATAGAAACTCGATTTTTGGCAACGGAGTTTTGATAGATGATTGAATATATTTCTTCGTTAGAACCCCTTACTCAAGCATTGCTGGGTACTTTATTCACTTGGGGGATGACGGCGCTTGGTGCCGCGTTAGTGTTTATGACAAAATCAATGAATCAAAAGCTAATGGATGGGATGCTCGGTTTTGCTGGAGGAGTAATGATTGCCGCTAGTTTTTGGTCATTACTCTCACCTGCAATTGAGATGGCGGAACAAGATTCTCTTCCGGCGTGGTTACCAGCTGCAATCGGTTTCTTACTTGGAGGATTCTTTTTATCAGGTGTTGATAAAGTGATTCCACATCTGCATCCCACTTCACCGATGGATGAGGCTGAGGGTATAAACCCTAAGAAGAGAAAGCGGAGCACGTTACTGGTGTTAGCAATAACATTGCATAATATTCCAGAGGGACTTGCCATAGGCGTTGCATTTGGAGCAGTTGCAGCAGGATTCCCTTCATCATCAATCACGGGAGCTATCGCGCTGGCAATCGGAATCGGCATACAAAATTTCCCTGAGGGTGCTGCTGTGTCAATGCCATTGAGACGAGATGGATTATCTCGTCGTAAAAGTTTTTTCTATGGCCAGTTATCTGGTATGGTTGAACCGTTCGCGGCGTTGGTAGGAGTAGTAGCAGTACTCATAATGGAGCCTTTACTTCCGTTTGCGCTAAGCTTTGCTGCAGGAGCAATGATTTTTGTTGTAGTGGAGGAGGTAGTCCCAGGATCTCAAGAAAATGGAAACAAGGACTTGGCTTCTGTTTGTTTAATGTTTGGCTTTACAATCATGATGATTTTAGATGTGGCTTTAGGCTAAAATAATTATTTTTTTAATGGTTATCACTTTATTTTTTGACTGATATATATTCAAGATACTAACTATATTCGGAAGTGTAAATAATGAGCCTTAATTATATTTACTTTCAGTCGGTATTTTTACTGTTGGATAAATAAAAATACTAGAAGAAAAAATATAAAACCTCTTGCCCTGGCAATTAAAATCGTGGAGTTATCTATTTCATTCTGAAATTTCCTGAAAATTTTGGGGGTGATTTTGATAGAGAAGGAAAGCAAATTCGGAATTCAAGTGCTAGAGAAGGTGGAAGCCCACCAAGTCAGTATATACATCATTTTTTTGATGTTGGCAGTAATCTTTGGTCTATTGAATACAGAAGCTGTATATCTCGATATTTTTATTTCTCCCCTTTTAGGAGTTTTGATGTATGGGATGTTCGTTCAAATTCCGTTTCTGAAATCGAATGGATCTGCTACAAACATGAGGTTTGTGGTAGCTCTTTTATTAGGAAATTTTGTTGCCGTTCCTTTAATAGTTTAGGTTTTGGTTATCATATTTCTTCAAGATTCATCACTAATGCTGGGGGTGTATTTGGTGTTGTTAACACCGTGCATCGACTATGTGATTGTTTTTACAAAGATGGGAAAGGGAAACGAATCAATATTGTTAAAAGTAACACCGATTCTTTTAATTTTACAGACGATACTCTTACCCATATATTTATTCGTATTATTAGGAGAAAAGGCTATTAGTATCGTTAGGATGGGTCCATTTCTAGATGCATTTCTATTTTTGATTTTTATACCGCTTCTATTAGCGATAATGACACAATTGTGTTCTAAAAAGAGTTCTTTAGGTAATCGTATCATGAAAATGCCGCCATGGATTCCCGTTCCATTTATGTCTTTTGTACTTTTTGTGGTAGTTGCCTCTCAAATTAGGGAAGTGTATAGTGACCTCGGGACATTAATAGATGTAATACCAGTTTATATTTTATTTCTACTTATCATACCATGGGTGTCAAAGTCCCTTGGTAAGTTGTTCAAACTAGATATTGCTTCAAGAAGAGCAATTACATTTAGTATGGGAACAAGGAATTCACTTGTAGTTCTTCCATTAGCATCTATATTACCAGAGCCCCTATCAACACAAGTAGCTGTAGTGATCATTTTACAGACCGTTACCGAATTGTTCGGAGAAGTCTTATATATAAAATTAGTGCCTAAATGGTTCTAACAAATTAGATACATGTATTTAATTTCGCTTTCAAAAATTACGTCCTTCGATTGTTTATTAAAATATTAAGAACTGCGCTTAAGTTCTCAAGTATGCGTTGTTTACAATCAATAGGCAAAGAAATTTATTATATTGCAGAACGCTAGAGACCAGTATTATTCTAACAACTAACCTTTTTAAGGATGGACTACCAAGTGAGGAGAGATCGAACAATGGCGAGTACTGATAAGGCATCAAAAAATATCAAACTAGCATTTATAATTAATCTTGTTTTCTCGATTGGTGAATTTATCGGGGGATTTTTGATTAATAGTGTTGCAATCATGTCGGACGCCATTCACGATTTAGGTGATGCTCTTGCATTGGGCCTGTCCTGGTTCTTACAAAAATTTTCGAACAAAAAACCCGATCATAACTTCACTTTTGGATATAATCGTTTTTCCCTTTTAGGAGCATTAATAAATGCGACAATATTAATAATTGGATCTGTATATATTTTTACTCAAGCAATTCCTCTACTGTTTGAACCGGAGCATTCTAATGCACAAGGAATGATTTGGTTTGCAATTTTTGGTGTGCTTTTAAATGGTTTTGCGGCATTCCGTCTACACAAAGGAAAATCAGTAAATGAGGGAGTACTATCTTGGCACCTTTTAGAAGATGTTTTAGGTTGGATTGCCGTTCTTGTAGTAGGGATAGTTTTACTCTTCAAGGATATACATATACTTGACCCCATCCTATCAATTGCTATTGCGTTGTTTATATTAGTGAATGTGTTTCGTAATTTAGTTAAAACAATGAAAATACTTTTAGGTGCTGTCCCTGATGGTATTGACATCGATGAGGTGAAGCAAAAGATTGAAGGTATTGAAGAAGTGATTTCTGTTCAAAACCTATATGTCTGGTCAATTGATGGCGAAGATAACGCCATGAATTTACACTTAATAGTAGAAGAGATGAATCTAAAGGATTCAACTATTGTTAAACAAAAAGTCAAAGAAGTGACTTCAAAACTAGATATTAAACATTCTACAATAGAGTTAGAATCAAAAAAACACAACTAAAGAAATAAGTCATCCTTGCACCAAATCCACACTGAGGTTCGACATATGAGTAAAAATTCTATACTTCATACCGTCTGATACCAATAAATACTTTTCTACGTGCAAGGAAACTGAATATCGAATGAGGGTATATTTAGAAACCCCCTCATTCGTTTTTTTTTTGAACACTATCGAAATTTCGTCTCTTAAAATAGGATGTATTCGAATGAATGAATGATTCCAAAACGAACGTTCAAATATTTAGATTTAATTGTCATAGTTTAGTAGACCTATCGACCGGATTTTCTTTCCATACTTCGGAGAATATTCCGGTCAATGAATAAGGTTCGGCCTCGATTAAAACTGTCTGATGATAAAAAAGCTGATAATGAAACCTAAAAAGATGACTCGGGAACAATACCGAAGTCATCTTAAAGCCGTCTTAAAAAACAGAGATCATTTATTTTTATCATACCCAGTACAAATTCGAGGATATAAAAATGAATATTTTTGTTTTTTTATTCTTTGACATTCATCAGTCTTAAACTGTTCAGTGCTACCAGAAGAGTTGCCCCCATATCGGACATAATAGCTATCCATAGGGTGAGCCAGCCCGGGATGACCAAGAGTAATGCAATCGCTTTGATACTGATAGCGAACGCGATGTTCACTTTGATAATATTTAGGGATTTTCGGCTCAATTTTATCGTAAACGGTAGTTTGCTCAAATCGTCGCCCATCAGGGCGACATCTGCTGTTTCCAAAGCGGTATCCGTTCCAGCACCACCCATGGCAATTCCAACAGTAGAGGCAGCGAGTGCCGGAGCGTCATTTACGCCGTCCCCGACCATCGCGACATTGTCGTACTCAGCTCGCAAGCGTTTAATGACATTTAATTTATCCTCTGGCATCAATTCTGCCTGGATTTCGTTGACGCCAACTTGCTGGCCGATAGCTTTGCCTGTCCCTTTGTTGTCACCCGTCAGCATAATTGTCTTTTTAATACCCATATCATGTAGTTTCCGGATGATTTCTTTGCTGGATTCCCGGACTTCGTCGGCTACGGCGATAACCGCCAATATGCTTTGTTTCGTTCCGATAATCATCGAAGTCTTACCTTGCTGTTGCAGAGCCGTTACGGTTTGGTCCAGATTATTATCAATACTTTCAACACCTAGCTCGTTAAAGAGAAGCGGGCTTCCGATAAAGTAGGTGGTGCCGTCTATCGTTCCTTTAATGCCTTTTCCTGTGATGGAAGAGAAGTCCTCAACTCTGATAGAGGTGTAAGGTATGTTTTCCTCGTCCGCTTTTTTCATGATGGCAGAGGCCAACGGATGCTGAGAACGATATTCCAATGCCGTCACGATAGAAAGCAGTTCTCTCTCGTTTACCTGCTTGTTCGTGATTTTAAAGTCTGTGACGACAGGTACACCTTTGGTCAGGGTACCGGTTTTGTCAAATGCAATAGCTTTCAGCGCGCCCATTTCTTCCAGGTATACGCCGCCTTTAATCAAGACCCCTTTTTTGGCAGCATTACCGATGGCGGAAACAATCGAAATCGGCGTCGAAGTGACTAAGGCACACGGGCAACCCACTATTAGAACCGCCAATCCTTGATAGACCCAGGTTTCCCAGCTGGCATCTCACGTGCGGCCTATTACAAATGGTTGAACCGCACCGTATCGGTGCGTCAAGAAGAGAACGAGAAGCTCCTGGAGGACATTCGTCTACTCTATGACCAGGCGAACCGTACATACGGCTACCGTCGGGTCACGATGACAATCAATCGGCTACGCAGGCAACAAGGTCTGTCCACGTTCAATGAAAAGCAAGTCTATCGCCTGATGCATATCCATGGGATCCAATCGATCATCCGCGGGAAGCGGAAGAGACATAAGAAGTCGATGCCACAGCATGTGGCCGAGAACCTGATGAACCGAGAATTCGGTGCGTCTCGGCCGGACGAGAAATGGTGCACCGACGTCACCGAGTTCAAATATGGTACCGGGAAGAAGGCGTATCTGAGCGCGATCATCGACCTGTACGACGGATCGATCGTCGCCTATCGTATCGGAAGGTCCAACAACAACGGGATCGTCTTCCAGACGATGATGCCAGCCATCGCGGGGCTCCGTCCAGGAGCGCGTCCGATGATCCATAGTGACCGAGGGCTCCAATATACCTCGAGAGGGTTCAAACGTATGGTGAAAGACGCAGGACTAATCGGCAACATGTCCTGAGTTGGTCGTTGTCTCGACAACGCCCCGATCGAGAGTTTTTGGGGCACTTTGAAAGTCGAGATGTACTACTTGCGTGAGTTCCAGGTCTATAGCGAACTCACGTCGGCCATCGAGACCTACATATCGTTCTACAACCATGGTCTACTCTAGAAACGACTAAACGGCTTGAGCCCTGTCGAATACAGGTCTCAAGCCGTTTAGATTGGTTTTCATTATTTGCCCTGTCTACTTGACGGGGAGCGGTTCAAATCGCAAAGGGCGATTTGGTTTGTCAATAGCCTGACTAATCGGGCGAATGGTGTTTTTGTGTTCAAAAATGAGACCATACCCTTATTCTTCTCCCGATTTTTTTGAAGTTTTCCCACCGTCTGCTTGCATGTTTTACGCGGTCTATATCCAATTGCTTGAATCTTATCGAATGTATAGGTCACTTTTTACTTGATAATTGGGAGCAATGATTTTCTTTTTTTGCGGCAATGGCTAATCTTACACGGGAATTGCGATTGTCTACATTCTGTTTTATGGCGTGGTAGACTTCTCCGTCTATGCCTTGTAATAAAACTATGTAAATCATTTCTAATAAATTATCGGTATGGACCTAAGGAACGGAGTCATCAAGGTGAACCCATGTCACATTGTCGAAGTTCAGCATGCGTTTAATGTGATCGCCACCCCATAAGAATTCGTTTCTGCACAGATGGCACCAAACCTTAGAACGACAATAGGTAGACCTTTGTCATTATAAGCGGATAGGGTTTGTTCAGAAAGGATTTTAGTGGAGATATGTTTCTGGGTGGTCATATGCGAGGGTGTAGACGTCAAGTTGATTTTGACACTTTTTGCTCGTTTGCCTTTTACACTTCTGCCGAAAACAATGATTTTCGGTTCCTCATCCGATGACTGTCGTCATCACTATGTATGATTTCGACGCGATGGAGTAAGCGGTCCAGTATCGCAGTCGTGATGCCCTGGTCCCCGATCAATTCGCCCCATTGATCGGGGCTTTTGTTCGAGGTCAGGATGATCGAGCTGCGCTCATAAAGGTGGTTGACGAGATGGAAGAAGAGATTGGCTTCTCGTTGGCCCATCGCCATGTACATCAGGTCATCGATGATGACCAGGTCCGAATCTCGCAACCTTTTTAACTGGATCTTCGACTTGCTTGAGAACTCTTCACTTTTTAATAGTTGGACGAGTTCGCCCATCGTGACGAAGTATACCTTGAACCCGTGGTTGACCGCCTCGATTCCCAGCCCCACAGCCAAAAACGTCTTTCCGACGCCCGGAGGGCCCAAGAGGATCAGGTTGTACTGTTGTTCGAGCCAGTTGAGTTGTTTCAACTGCTTCAGCTGTCGGGCGGTTAGTGCGGTCTGTTCCACTAAATTGAACTCCGAGAGGGATTTGATGAACGGGAATCGGGCCCACTTCATTCGTCTTTCCAAACTTTTAGCGTCTCGTTTTGCGCGTTCATGGTTCGTGATGGCACTTAGAAATTCGATATACGTCCAGGAGGCCATTTCGGCCTCTCTCAAAATCTGTGGGAGGGCGTCAGCCGTCTCGGCGAGACGAAGCTGCCGAAAGTCCTGTTGTAACTCGGAAACGCTTTGACTCATTTTGCCGTCACCCCTTTCAGGATGTCGGTGTAGGCTTGGATCGGCCTCGTTGCGACCTGTATCCCGGATTTCTTCGGACGTTCGGTATCGGGTTTTGTATCACACCCATCGTCCGCGAGGATCGCGAGATAGTGGACCACGTCCCGGAAATCGTTGGCGCTGAACAGACTCTCTTGCGAACACTTTTCCAGTGCTATCGTTAAGTGATTAGGATACATGGTCGCGACGTCCCTAATGATGTTGAACTGGTCACGTCGGTATCTCGGGTAACGCTTTGAGAGCTACCCAGATAATCGGACGCCGCCCCTCTGTCCTCGAAATAGGTGAGGACCTGTTGCTTCAGTTCTTCGATTCCTTTGGAACGATCCCGAAGGTGGTCACGGCTTTGAATCAGTTTTCCGCTCTCTTTGCTGACCCGGTGGTCTGCGATCACTTCTCCCTCGGGAGATTCGCGAATCAATAACCGTTCCTGTTCGGTCACCTCGAGAAACACCACCTTCTTCTTGACCGATGAGTAGGTCCCGATTGGGACGGTGTAACGGTTTGAGCGATAACGGATTGTGTTGTCCTTGCTGACGTTCCTTGCTATACTTTCGGTACGGATACTTTCGAAAGAGAGTAGCGATAAGACCGGTTGTAAGTGTTGTTTTTCGACGGAGAACACTTCAGCTGGTCTTTTTTTCGTTGTCTGATGGACGTTATGATTTCCAGTCCTCTCCAACCATCTCATGGAACGGTGGTTCCAATCCTCGATATGCCGGTACACTCGGCTGTCCGCGAAGTTCCGTTTGATGTACTTCATGACGTTCTCGATCATACCCTTCGACTCCGGGTCGGCCCTGCGACATAAATGAATCTTGAACTTCCGTTCGTTCACGTAGGCTTGAAACTCATTGGTCAATAGGACGTCACCTGCGTTCTCGTTGATTGCGATGAGGTGATCCTGGTCGTAGACGATTTCAGAAGGGCGCCCACCATAAAATTGGAACGCATTTTCGTGGCAGTGAATGGTGTCCTTGGTGGTGAACGGTCGTTCTCTCCATTCGGCATATTTCATCCGAGAGTGCGTAAGTAAGAACGCGATGAAATAAAGCTTTATCATTTTTCCATCTTTAGTCCGTTGTCTGGTCTCACCCCAGTCCACCTGTATTTGCTTGCCCATCGGTTGTTCTGGGATGGCCTCGTAATGGCGGACGACCCTTTTCTTTTCGATCTGATAGATTTCTCGGATTTCATTCACGTATGTCCTGACCGTGCTCGATCCGACCGACAGGTCGGGATATCTTTCAAGTAACCAGTCATGTACTTGTGCGCTGCTCAAATGCAGATACTCCTCCAACCATGCAATGATCCAGTCTCGGTAGGCATCGAGCTTCTTCTTTCGTGAACAGGCTTTCTCGTCAAATTCATGTAGGGCATCTTCATATGTCATCTTCAGGTACTTATATACCGTCGGTCTCGATATTTTTAGTGCTGTGCGATTTGAGCCACTTTCATGTTTTGCTGATACATTTGATGAATCTTGATATGTAACACTAACTTTTCCTCCAAATCCATTCCCTCCAGATAAAATAGCCTCAACTACTCTATCGGAGTTCTGTTCTGATTTTTCGGCAATAGTGTAAAATCGTATCGAGCAAAAACTGTCAATTTTATTCTAGCGTTCACAGAGGGATGAAGAATCGTCTAGGTATAGTGAACTCGAGACATAATTTCACTAGGAAAGACACTCTTTTTTGAATGAAGATTGTCTGAGCTTGTTCACGAGTTGATGCGACGTCATCGTCATCTTTTCCATGACATGAAGTAAAGTTGAGAAAAAACAAGGTCGATTTCGTGGAAACAGATAGCGCTTTCGTTATAATGAAAGACGAATCGATATAAATAGAGGTGAGACATAATGAAACAGAATAAACTATTGGTCATCGCGACGCTCTTCGCGGTCGCCTTGGTGGCCGTCGTGGTCGTCCTGATGAATCAACCGACCGAACAAGCCGAAACGGCGGCACCGGCGACGACAGAACACGTGTCGACGGAAGGCCAGCCGACGCTCGGCGATGCGGACGCACCCGTCTCGGTCGTGGAGTTCGGGGATTATAAATGCCCGTCTTGTAAACAGTGGGGCGAAACGGTCTATCCGAAGTTGAAGGAAGACTATATCGACACCGGAAAAATCAGTTTCAGCTACATCAACGTCCTGTTCCACGGACAAGAGTCGATTTTGGCATCGCTCGCTTCAGAGTCGGTGTATGAACAAGACCCGGACGCGTTCTGGGATTTCCATAAGGCGCTCTACGACGCGCAACCGGCGAGTCAGCAGCACGACGAGGCATGGGTCACGGTCGAGCGGTTGACAGAGATTGCGAGCGAGACGACATCGGTCGACGTGGCGAAGCTCGAGGACGATTTGAGTGAAAACTCGACGGTGCTCGAACAGGTGAGTCTCGATGACGGGCTTGTCAAAGAGCACGGTGTCCAGTTCACGCCATCGATCATGATTAACGGCGTCATGCTCGAAGACCCGTTCGACTACGAGACGATTGAGCGATTGATTGAGCAAGGCACACCATGAAGCAGTCATTCTTGACCCGTTATGGTCTGTATCTCGCTTGGCTCGTCGCCCTCACGGCGACGTTCGGCAGTCTTTATTTCAGCGAGATTCGTGAGTTCGTGCCATGTGAGCTCTGCTGGATTCAACGCATCTTTATGTATCCGCTCGTCATCTTGCTCGGGGTCGCCGTGTTCACGGACGACCGGGCGGTGAAGAAGTATGTATTGCCGCTCTCCATCATCGGCGGTCTGATTTCACTGTACCATTATTTGGTTCAAAAAGTACCCGGTTTCGCCGATATCAAGCCGTGCGTGCAAGGCGTACCGTGCAACGTGCAATACATCAACTGGAACGGGTTCGTCACGATCCCGTTCCTTGCCTTGACGGCATTTACTTTGATCACGCTCCTCGTCTGGCGCGTGAGACGCAACTGACAATGAAGGAGATGGAACGTGTGAAGAAATGGATGCTCATTGGCTTGATTAGCCTGATGGCGGTGCTCGCCGCGTGCAGCAATGAAATTGAAGACCCGCTCAATTGGGAGATCGAGTCGTTCAATTATATGAATCAAAATGAAGAGATGGTCAGTCTCGATGATTTGAAAGGGAAGGTATGGATGGCCGACTTCGTGTTCACAAACTGTGAGACGGTCTGTCCACCGATGACGTACAACATGACGAAACTCAATGAAGCGCTCGTCGAGGAAGGCGTCGAAGACGTCCAGTTCGTGTCGTTCAGCGTCGACCCGACCGTCGATACGCCGGACAAGATTCAAGCGTTCATGGCTGATTACGACTTGGCGAAAGCCGATTGGCAATTCTTGACGGGCTATTCGCAAGAAGAGATTGAGGCGTTTGCGCAACAAAACTTCAAAGCGCTCGTCCGCAAACCGTCAGAAGGCACCCAAGTGGATCACGCGACGTGGTTCTATCTCGTCGATCAGGACGGGAAAATCATCAAGGCGTATCAAGGATTCCAAGACGTGCCGATCGAGGACATCGTCAACGACATCAAGATTTTACAGAACTCTTAAGACGGCCCGTGCTGTCTCAGATTGTAGACATCACATTGTCTGCAGTCTTTTTTATTTGCCCGACCGGGCACAGTTCGCTTTTCTGAGGACAAACAGGGAGCCGCATCGAGACATTGTCGCTGCTGGACCTCCCTTTGCTTGCTGATCCCCTGGAAGTCTCGCCGTGCCCTTGGTCGGTCCACGCATCAATCCTTTTTTTCGTAACGTCATCGCTTTTTTATAATGAGGGACATAGAAACAGTTATGTAGGAGAATCGAATGATCAGGAAATCAACAAAATCGGAAAACCAACCGAACTCAATTGGAGATAGTAACGTTCGACGAACTCGTGCCAGCGAACCAACTGTTACGGAAAATCGAGACACGCATTTACAAAACGATGGTCGAATTTTTTGATTGTGAACGGAGATTTTTATAATAACAATACAATTACCACAAACGGGGACGCGAGCATCGGACTAAATCAAGCGGCATCCGTAAATTTTAGTGTATCTTCAACAACTGACTATTGTGCGTATATTTATTTGGATGGATATACTTTTTTTAAAATTATGACATTCTGTGATTAAATATAATTCAATAGTTTCAAAGTGGAAGTTGTAAATCGTACCATTATTTATATTAGATGAATTATAAAATTAAGTGCAATACCCCAACGTGAACGCAAAAAAAGCCCATAGCGGCGGCCTAGTGTAGAATGAAGTTACGACGCAAACATTCAGACGGAGGAGTCGCCATGAGCTATACCCATCTTACCACAACCGAGCGCGTGGAAATAGAGACCTATCTGGGGCTTGGGCGGCAGTCCTCGACCGTCTCGCGGGAGATCAGACGGAACCCCGGGTAAAAATCGGAACGTGCACAGGAACGCTATGTGAGGGCGAAAGAGAACTGTGGCGCTAAGACGAAGCTCGACGACATGATGCGTCTGACGATCATCGAGAAACTGCGGGCGACCTGGTCCCCGGAACAGATCGTCGGGCGCATCAACGTCGGGCTGACCGTCTCGGACCGGCCGCGGGAGGTCGGAGGCTTGCGTCGCGACGTTCATCGAGCGCAAGGACCGGTTCTACCTCGTCCTACCAATCGCGAACCGCAGTGCGGCCTCGATTTTGGAGGTGATCAACACGTTCCATGGCGTCTTCCCAGAGGGGTACATTCATGACGGCGACGACGGACTGAGGCAAGGCGTTCAGCTGTTACGAGCGCATCCGGTCCTCACTTGGCATGCCACTTTATTTCGCCGACCCTTATTCATCACGGTAGCAGGGGAGCGATGTGAACCTCAACAGTCTTCTCCGCTAGTTCTTCCCGAAGGGTTTAAACTTCTCATAGGTCAGTGATGACGAACTAGCAGACGCACTCGCCAAGATTAATGCTAACCAGCATTTACTTACTGAAAAATTAAAATGGAATGTGAGGGAAGATTATAACTGCTACTAAGAATGTGAAACTAATAGTGGCTTTTTTCTCATTTAATAAGAAGGAATGAGAAGGGCAATAAATACAGACCTATCGTGGTCAAAAACAATAAAAATAATCCGGGATAAAAATAATTATCAACTGAACCAATAGGAATACTTAAGATGCTAAATGTACTGTTTGAAAACATACCTAATTTTTCAAGAAGGATATTACTTGTTAATCCTACGCATATAAGCAATAAAGATGAATAAAAAAGGTATTTATTATTAATCAAATCCAAAAAAATCCTAAAATTTGTTTATTAAAAGAAAATAATGTTCTAATATTATTCTGTAAGAAAGAAATAGAGGCTATTTGCTTCTTTAATACTTATTATAACTCAAAAGCAGAGGAATAAAATGAAAAAAATTTCCACTTTAACTTTAGCAACTTTACTTTCTGCTAATCTATTTATCCCATCAGTTGGCGCTGAAGAAAATGTAAACTACTTTATTGATAGCTTGAGTGAATTTTCACAAGAAAGTAAAGAAATAATGGATAAGAAAAAAGCTAGCAAAACTAATCAAAAGTTGACTAAAATAAACAACTCTAAATCTTTCAGTTATTCTGTACTCTCATCAAATGAAGGTTTACTTCCAGAAGAATTAACATTAATTAAAAATACTAGCCCAGAAGTTCTTAATCAATATAACGAATTGTTAGAAGAGGAAATCTCTGTTTTTTCTATCGCTGATGATGAAAATTTAGGAGGGAATTCTAAAGTGACGTATACACTTCCTAAAACTGGAGCAGAAATTACAGTGGTGACATCAAACGAATTAGTTGAATTGGCAAAAACTCCTCAAAATAAAGCTACTGTTCAAAGTCTTCAATTAACACGAAGTTTTGGTACATATTCTTATAAAATTGCATATAGTATCCGTGCGTTATTGTACCCTGATTCTACTTGTGGTCTTGTGACTACCTATACCACAAGATCTGATGGCTTAAGATTAACTGGGCACAGTACTAGTGGGACGTCGAGTATTTTTCCGACAGCAATCAAAGCTTCTTCGCAAGCAATTGATTCACGTGCTGAAAAAATCGGATACGATATTAACGCTATGGGATTATACAACGTTACTGTCGGTGGCTATAACGGAATTGGATTAATGTCATTTGATATGTCAATAACAAGTAAAGTGAGATGGGATGCTTCTACGTCAACTGGACTTAAAGTTACTCAAACGTATTCGCAAGTAGGAGATAAGTCTCGTTAAGCAGTATAATAAGTATTAAAAATATTTTTTAAGAAATGAAAACAATTTTCTAGAGGTACACCATTCTCCGGAATGGTGTTTTTGTTTGGTATCCATTTAGTAATTTCTTATCAATTTGAAACCGATTAAAGTAACAGCTTACTTTAATACAATGGTCATGGTATTATTTAATAAAATCATCGTTGTGTTAAAAGGAGGCTTATCATGTATACGATTGATGAGGCATTTGAAATCTTATCGAAGAACAAGCTCACAAGCCATAAGGAGACGGTCCGCAACTGGGTACGAAAAGGCGTGATCCAGGCAGAACCGCTCGAGTCACGTAAAAAAGGATATCGGATCAGTGAGGAGGCGCTCGAACAGTTCATCAAAGAACGGATGCCTGAAGGGTGGGAGCTGCATCCGGAGTCGGTGACAGGGGAAGCAAGGGATGTCATCAAGAATGAAGAAGAGGCCCCGTATCATGTTGAAGTCGATGTAGAAGCGATTAAAGAACGGGTCCGCGAGGAGATGTGGTATGAGCTTCTCGGTAAATTCGTCTTTGAAGACTATTTTGTCCTGAAGAAATCGGAGGTCAAGGCTGCCGTCGAGCATATGCGCTATTCAAAAGAGTTCGAAGCCGAGGTGTGGGAACGTTGCTCGGAGCACACGTGGGGCCACGCAACACCTCGAGTCCCGTACCTGCTCGATTACTTCATGTTCGAAGGAGAGCGGATTCCCTTCAATAAAGATTTCGGTGGAAGAGATGAGCAAATCATCCACGCGTTAATTGAGAAAATTCGGCTCGATAAAGTGAATCGAAAACGTAAATGAATATAAAAAGACATTCTCTTAGAAATGGAGGATGTCTTTTTATACAATCATCATTGTTTTAATTTTTGGGTTGAAATCATTCCCCGACCATTCCGTCGTTGTCGTTATCACGCATATAGGGGTAGAGCCAATGGTCGCTCATAATCGGCATCGTGAAACCGGCGTCTTTCGCTTCCTGGATCGTCACCTGACCGTTTCCATTCGTATCTACGCTCGAGACATCAGCTGTGGCTTCAGGTGTAGCTGCGGGATCCGGTTCACTTTCTGTGAGGCCGAGCGCTTCGTTCACCTCATCCGGGTTCACGTTGTCGAAGGAATCGGTGACGACATTTCCTTTGACCGTATAGGTGTATTGGTAGTGTGACGGAATATGAGTTTTCGTATCCGGATATGTGATGATCGCCTCGAAGTCGGTCGCGCCACCTGCCTTACGGATCACATCCTCCATATAAGCCTGGTCCCCGTAGCGGTTGAGCGTGCTATCCTGTGGTGTGATGTTGTAGGCGTTCGAGACGCCCCCGAGCGAGTCGGCGATGACATGACCCTCGTCGAGATCACTGTGTTCGACGCCTGGGACCTTCGCCTCGTCATGATAGTAGCGGCCATCCGAGGTCACATCCTCCGAATCATCATCCTGCAGGATGATCTGATCGGCGATGACACGAATCAATTGACCATGTTCGTTCGTGAACGCCCAATACTCGCGATCTCCATATCCGATATCGACGACGACGTTCGCCTCACGGTACCCGGACAAATCCCCACCATCAACATTGATCAGTTTATAGCCGGAGAAATGATTGTTAACCGAATTTGTGACCGTTTCCTCGGTTGTTGCAGGCTCTTCGGAAGTCGTCTCCGTATTTGAGTCGTCTGTACTCGTTTCAGTCGTCTCGACGACTTCTTCTGTTTGAGAGTAGCAGGCTCCTCCACTTTCTCACTTGTAGAAGGGGTGTCTTCACTGGTACAACCGGCCATCAGCAGGATGGCCAAAGGGAAGGCTAAGTAGGTGAATTTCATTTTGTTCTCCTTATAGCATGTATATATGTAGATGAGTCAATACGATCTATGTTCAATTATATCCTCCGCATGTTTACGATGCGCCAATCCTTCACGTTTTGTTCGTCCATATGTTGAGTGACGCGTTCAATCATTCCAAATCGTTCGCGCTGACAAAAGTTGTAGGCTTCTTCCGGTAATGGCAGTTCTACCTCAATTGTGACTTTCACTTTTTTTCTTCGTTTGTTGAATCGACTGAGCAAATGATGTTCTAGCTTCGTGATGAACGCGTCGTCGCCAACACCCTCTTCTGACTTCAGTACGCCGGTTATCTCAGTACTGATTCCATCAAGGTGGTGTTTGATTTCAAACGGTGTCGCATCCAAGTACTCGCAAAGGTGATCAAAGCGTAGTATCTCTGTACTGTGATATTGCTGGATCCATTCTTGAAGTCGCATAAGGAGAACCCCTTTTTAGTTCAAGTGTACCTCGTAGGGTTGTAATAAACAGTGACGAAGTCGTGTACAGCGTGTTTAAGGTGCCGCACATGAGACCTGTTCGATTTCATATTCTGTCCTTCCTTAAAAACGGACTTTGTTCCGGATTTTCATCTCTTCCAACTTTGCCTTTTTCACATCAGGATCAGTGCTGAACCTATAGCTGCTTCCCTCATGGATCCAGGTCTCATCAAGAATGATGCCATTCATAATATGACGATACGGCATTGCGGTGCATAACGTGTATCCCTTCAGATAGTGTGCAGCTTCCTGAATGGAGACACACTCCTTTAATTCTACTCCGTCTTTAAAAATCAGGACCGGTTTATTCGTCTTGTTTATTGCGATTGGTTTTCGTAAATCCATTTCTCTCACTCCTCCTATCAATTACACCTTGCCTATTTATGTATACGGTCAACCACAGGAATAAGAAGCTATTTAATAAATACCGGATTATAATAAAGGTGTGTTGGATAATTTTACAATAATTTTAAAGTGGAGTGATAGAAGATGAATAAATTGATCAAGATTGGGAGTGCCGTTCTATTTAGTGGAGCGCTATTGGTGTCGCCATACGGGGAAGCATCAGCTGCTGCGAGCATCAAAGTCCATTACATTGATGTCGGGCAAGGAGACGCTATCTATATCAAGATGCCGAGCGGTGAAGACGTCATCATCGACGGCGGAAATAAAGGAAAAGGGGATGCCATCGTCGCCTACCTCAAAAAGCAAAAAGTTGACGATATCGAGGTATTGATTTCGACGCATCCGGATGCGGATCATATCGGTGGATTAGACGAAATCCTAGATGCCTATCGTGTCGAGAACGTCTACGCGCCAAAAGTGAAGCACACGACCCAGGCTTACAAAGATTTTCTACAAGCCGTTAAACGGGAAGGAAAGACCATTAAAACGGCACAGGCCGGTGTAAAACTGCCAATCAAAGGTGTCAGCGCGAAGTTTGTGGGTCCGGTCAAATCCTACTCGAACAGTGACTTGAACAACTGGAGTGCAGTCCTTCATGTCACGTACAAGAAGAACACGTTCTTGTTCACGGGAGACGCGGAACACGTGTCCGAGAAAGACATGATGGCGAAGAAACAGACGCTCCGAGCGGATGTCTTGAAGGTGGGGCATCACGGTGCCAAGACCTCAACAAGTAGCACGTTCCTGAACACGGTCAAACCGAAGCATGCCATCATCAGCGTCGGGAAGAACAGCTATGGGCACCCGACGTCCGAAGTGGTGACGAACTTGAAGCGTCAAAAAACGAACACGCTTCGCACAGATAAGAATGGCACGATCATCATTACAGGGAACGGTTCAAGTTATGCCGTAAAGAAATCAAGATGAAGCGACGGAGAGGTATCATCGATCGATTTGAAGGGGACTTGGCTGTCGTCGAATTCGGAGAAGTGATGGAGGATATTCCAAAGTCACGACTTCCAGACACGGTTCAACCTGGTGACGTGCTTTGGTTTTATGAAGATGGGAAAGTTGAAGTGGACGCCAAGGAACGCAAACGATTATCGAGTGATATCGATGAGTTGATGGATGAGCTTTGGGAAGATTAAAAACGAGTATCAATTATTCATGATTGTATTTTTAAAACTTACAAATCAGTATTTAATAAAGACAAATCGGCAAATATTTTTTATCTAAATATAAAGCTCGATTGACATTGAATAAAAACTGATATAAAGTCAACAGCATAATATTCACTAGGAGGATTGTTAAGAATGATGCACGCCGGGAGATTACGCCACCACACTTTGAACAATGGCTAATTGAATATGTTCAAAGGCTCTGTTTTCATAAAACAGAGTAAATGGGAGTAGTCTGCACATTTTTATCAATCTTTGACGAAGAAACCACACACTTACAAACATAGCAGATTTACAACTCTTTTTGTCGTGTCCTTTTATTTTTGATAATGGACGCTTCTTGGTTGTAGCTCATTTACTCTTGATCACAGACACCATTTTGTCTGTGATTTTTTTATGACTTCATTTAGTTAAGTCTAATTAGAAAAGATTGAAATGAAAAAGTATTAAAAATGCATACATTTCACTTGCTTATCGCACAACATAAAAATTGGAGGAACAAATCATGAACGAATTTAAACGGCTTGCAAAAAATAAAGGATTAGATGTGTTAGAGAATAGCATTGTGGTAAATGAATCGGGTGTTGATTTTCAAGTTGCTTATGCAAAAGATACGCTTGGTAGCAAGTGGATACTAAGAATTCCTCGAAGATTAGATTCGATGAGGAGCGCCTTGAAAGAAAAGAGGGCACTAGAAATTATGGAAGAACATGTGAGTTTTCAAGTTCCAAATTGGTCAATTTTTGATGATGAACTAATTGCGTATAAGCAATTAGATGGTGTTCCGGTTGCAACAATTGATGTAGAGCAACAAGATTACATCTGGAGTTTTGACAAAGAGAATACACCACAATCTTACTATCAGTCATTAGGTAAAGTGTTGGCAGAACTACACACATTACCACATCGACACTTCAAAGAAATCGGTATCAAAACTCTATATGCTAGAGATTTAAACAGTTCAATGAAGATACGGATGGAGAAGGTGAGACAGAAGTATCATGTGAATTCAGAGCTATGGGAGCGTTGGCAAGAATGGTTGGCGAATGATTCGCTATGGCCATCGCATGTAGGTGTAAGCCACGGGGATTTACACCCTGGCCACATACTAATAAATAAGAATTTTGAGGTCTCTGGTTTGATAGATTGGACAGAAATTAGTATTGCGGACACATCTGTGGATTTTCTATCACATCTATTACTGTTTGGTAAGGATGGTTTGACAAAGTTACTCGATGCTTACGACAATGCAGGCGGAAGAACATGGTCAAGAATGGACGAGCATATAATTGAGTTGTTAACAACCAGCGCAATAACTGTAGCTGAATTCGCAGAGATATCTGACCTACAAGATATGCGTGAAACAGCTGCTCATATGCTTACACAAAATGTATGAGGTAAAAGCAATGGCAGCGCTCTGAAATTGAAAAGGGTATGAATTTTTAAATCATCATACCCACGAATGTCACCAGAGTCTTTCGATGTTAAACAATGAAATTCTTGAAAGGGACTTTTGTTCTTCATCTAACAACACGTCATGCCAGTGATTTTCAAGCGATTTCAGGACCGGTCTCTCCAAACGATTGGTTTTTTCAAGATGGTGTAAAGGATGTACGGCACTTTCCGGGACGAAGTGACCACTGACCAATGGTTGATTCGGTAATGCGATTGTATAAGCCACAAGCTGATCTTCACTGAAGTCATGATTATTGGCGATGCCGAACTGCTGAAACCCGAGACCCTTACCATGAATATACATGAGCGGCTCATCGACGCGATCCACCTTCAGGTTCGTCTCGAGGGCCGCTTTTGCGTTCAGATAGGGCTCTACTTCCTCGGGGAACACATTTTGTACGGCATGCATCTGTTCATAGAGATTGAGATCAGTATTTTTCCACCCCATGCGGTGATTCATCTGGTTGATATACTCGAGTGGACTCTGTTCCTTTTCTTGCTCCAAAGTGTTCACCTTCTCTAAATGTGACTCGATATGGTCGAGGAAAGCCGCGGATGTCTGATGGACCTCCTGCAACAGTTGTTCCTTATCGAGGAGCTCCTTGTCTTTCGTCCAACCGGCCAAGTACGACAGTGAGAAATCATCCGTCGGGAACCCGAGCTGATGTGAGACGACGTAGGCGACCATCTCGGCCTGGAACTCCTTCTCGGGTGCCGTAAGCGGTTGATCGCGTTCAAAGTTCCGTTCTTGATTGTGTAGCTCCGCGTGAGCGAGCTCGTGGATCAGGACGGTGATGTCCTCGATGGATGTGTTCCGTGGATTCAAGGCGATCGCATGTAGCTCCGGATAGTAACAACCCTTCGCCGTTCCAATCTCGTCGAGCGGTTCCTCCAATAGTGTCACATTCCGGACATCCGCGAGCGTCGTCAAGGCGTCACGGATGTCTTGTTCGTTTTCCATTCCGCCGTCCCGGTGATACCGTTTGAAGATGTCCGAGACTTCGATCCCTTTCTCGCGCGCGTCGGTCTGCGTATACTCGAACACGTGACCGATTTTGAAGTACATCATCTTGCGTGACGGAATGCGTCCTTGTTTCACGCCGTCTTTGATTGGTTTCGGTGCCTTGCTGAGCGGTACCCATTCGTCTTTGTACAAGGCATACGTCACTGGGCTTGGGACGAACACCTTGATGCCACGCTCACCTTTTTGCACCTGTGCGCCTTGCTTCTCCCAGAACGGATAAGAGCCGACCGCGACCGCGCCGGGGAACTGGGACTCGATCAAGACCGCGTTCCGCATCGAGTATTGATGGAACTTGCCGAGGAACTGGAGATGCTCCCGAATCTTTTCTGGACTCTCGAAGTAGCTGTCAATCTGTTTTCCCATCTCCTCGGTCAAGGCCTCGAGCTCGGCTTTCCGTTCTTCGTTCGTCTTCATCTTGGCCATCGTGTCAGACTCCTTCCTTCAACAAGTCGGTGACAGATTCATCACTATCCGAAAAATCGTTCAGTTCACATTCAAATTGTGGCGACGTTTCCGAAATGTCGAGTAACAGCTGTGTCCGCTCGAAATTGACGGGAAGGAAGACGATCTCGTCTTGCGCGATAGCGGTTAAAAGCTGATGCTCAGACATTGATATCAAAATGTCGTACCGTTTTCCATAGATGAGGACCGTGACGGTATCGGATTGAAGCGTCAACAGTTGTCCCATCGTGAAGGGGCGGTCAAGTGGTCGCATAAGGTTCATCCTCTCTCAACAGTTAGCGTGTCCTTCTTCTGTTTTTGGTGTTCGATGCGTCCCTGGACGATACGTTCCGCTGTCTCGAGGAACGTCGGTTTGAACTGATCCGTCGTCATGATGTCCTCAATACCCTCGGTCTGCATGAGTGCCTGCAGGAGCTCTGTCAGGATCTGTCCGTGGCGGTCGGAGCGGTTCGCGGCGAGCCGGATGCGCTCGAGTTCCGCCGATACCTGGCCGTTGATCAACTCCTCGATATGACATGAAACCTGCGCGCTGATCGAGCGAGTGAGGAACTGCATGTCCCACTTCTCGTTGGCCAGTTGTTTATGTTCTTCTGCGATATGGTCGATGACCTGACCAAGATGGCCGAAGCGTTTGTCGTCGGCGAACTCCTCCAAATACGCGACCGTCTTCGGTTTCAACCGAAGACGGATTTGTCTCAACTCTTCCATCGTTCTCCCTCACTTTCCATATTCGATGTCCCGTTCCAGCTGTTCAAAAGCACGTTGATTCTTCAGGTGTTCGAATTCGTCGTTCATGTGCCGCTCGATTCGATAGAGTGATTCGTTGAATATCTTTTGTTGTTTGAATGCACGTCTGACCGGATGTTTGGGAGCTCCATTTGTCTCAACTATCGTTTGTTCTTTTGACAAGTCGCGCATCTCGGAGAGGATGGCATTCCCCATCCGGGTGTAGAGGTCCTGTCGCTTCGTCGTCCGGTAACGCTCGGCCTTCTCCGTGTCGCCGTAGCTGCGACGATGGAACGACACCTCCTGTTCGAGCCGCTCGTTGAAGGATTGAAACTCTGATTTGAAATGATTGTCAATATAGCGGTCGGTCAGACGGTCAAGTGATTCACGGAGCGGCTGGATCCCGTTCATGTTGTAACGCCATTGCCGTTTGTCTTCCGGCAACTGCTCATAGATGTCCTTGAATTGACGGACGAGCTCGGGATGCAGGATACGGTTCGGGAGCGTTGGAATCTTCCGGTTCAGTTTATGGGCGACCAGTTCGTTGCGGATGAAGGCGTTCAGTTTCTCCTGTTCTTTCGTCCGGTCGGCGAGGGAATGGATGACCTTCGATTTCATCAGCTCGATCGATTTTGGTTTGCGTTTGCCGCGCTCGCGCATGTGGCTCGTCTCGACGATGGCGACATGCACGTGGATATTGTCGGTGTTGTAATGCACGGCACCGGTCCAGTAGGCGTGGACCATCTTCTCTTTTTGAAGCATTGAATCGATCGCGTTCCGTGTCGCCTGGATCAACCGTTTCTCGTCGACGAGGTCGTCGTGGAGCACGCCGGTCTCGCGTAGCCAAGCGTTGTCGAACGAGATGACGTCCTGCCAGAGGATGCTCCCGTTCTCTTGCGCGTGCTTGAAGATGTCGCGGACGGCGCGACGCTTTTCGTCGTCCAACCGGTCGTCCTCGCGTGTGAACAGACCGCTCGATTTCATCTCGTCCCCCATGTAATCATGGTACGTCTCGAACTGTTCGCGGCTGTCTTTGGCGTCCGGTCGATTGATGTAGTCGAGGTACGTCGTGTAACGACGTGACTTCTTTTTCGTGCCCGGCACCTTGAACTTCGACTTGATGACAACGCCCGGCGTCTCACGCATCCTGCATCACCTCGTTCAACAACCGGGTCAACTCGGCGAGCTCATCCGCGCTCCGTTTCAGGTGGAGCGTGTTCGCCTCAAGCTGTCGTTCGAGCCGCTCGACCTGCGTCGATTGGATGCCGTTCGCGCACCAGGAGGCGAGTAGTTCTTTCAAATATTGTTGCCGGGAGCGGTTGTGTTCCTTCGCCCATTCATCGATTTGCTTCACGATGACGGGGTCGATGTCGCGGAGTAACAGATCCATCTGCCTGACCACCTTTCTAGAGGCTGTATATTGCCGAGGTCCTAAAAGTTCGTTCAAAGAGCATAAGGGGAAACTGCTATCACTTGTCGTGATAGCCCAGGCAGAGCCTGGGGTTTCCGTGATATCACTAAAAGTCCGAAAACGGCACGAAATGTGCCAGTAAAACCAGCGATTTGGCACGAAATGTGCCACTTAAATTGATAGTTCCCGGAGCCGAACACGCAATTTGTCATGCTTTTCTTCGAGCGCTACGACCGACTGTTCGAGCTTTTCAAGTTCTAGTGTGAGCTCGTCACGCTTCCGGCCGAGGTCGAAAATCTCGTTCTCCTTTTCGACCTGTTCGTCGAGCGAGAGGTAGGGAAGTTCTTCTTCGAGTTCCTCTTTGTCACGGTCGAGTCGCTCGATTTGTTGCCGTTGTGCTACGACTGACTGCTGTGCTGTTTCCAAATGCCGTTCGGTCTCCGCGAGCTCGTCCTCGACGAATAGTCTCGTGAAGGTTGTCTCGTCAGATGATGTGTGGCTCGCCTGTTGGATGGTCCGGTGGTCGGCATAGAGTGACGTCAAAAGACTGTTCTCCCGTTCCTCGGATGTGAGTGTGTCGATCGATTGTGACTCATCCAATCTGTAAATCCGGACAGCGAGCTGGTCGAAGTCGCTCGGCACATCTTTCAATTCGAACATGTATTGATCGTTCCGGTCATACAGCACCATGACTTCCTTCTCGGAATCCGGACGTGCCTTATAGACATAGCGGAAGAGATGATCGTTCGTGTTACCTGGTGCTTCATCGAGCGAGAGTCGGATGCGTATTGTCTTGGCCTCCGTATCGTAACTGGACGCGTGGAGCGTCACGGTCTCCCCGTTCGAGAGACGGATTGCCTCGTTGATCGGCGTCTCATTGACCGGTGCCTCCTCGGCGAAGAAGAACGACGAGGTACCAAAGAAGAGGAAGCCGATGACAAAGAATGCGCCGAGTACGAGGTAGAACCGGGAGACGTTCTGGGTGAGACGCCGTCGTGTTTGTCGTCGCATCTAGATTCCTCCTTCAGGTGTCAGGTCTTCCATTTCGGTGACGACCAAACGTCCGTCGATAGACTCGAACGTCAAGGCCAACAGTTCTTGCGTCGTCTCTTCATAACCCGTCTCGGTGATCAACAGGTGCTGTTCGAACCGTACGAGGCAATCTTCTCCGGAGACAGAAGGGAACACCTCGATGTCGCGGACGGTCGTCTCGAACGTGCCGACGTCACTGCCGTCAGCGGCGAAGAGCGTGGCCGCGAGTTCCTCCGACATGACGTTCTTCGCCTGTCGTTTCTGGGTCGTGTAACTGTCCTTCGTGATGGTGAAGACGTACTCGACGAAGCGCGTCGCCTGTGTCGTCAGCTCCTCCATTCGTTCCGTCTCCTTTGAAGCGACGACTTGTTCGGTGTCCGCTGACGTATCCTCGGAGGTTGCCGATTCAAGGGAAGTGACGCTCTCGTTTTTCGTCTCACTAGGGTCTGAAATACTCGTGACAGCCGTCGCTTGTTGATAGAAAAAGGAGTTCGCCGCGAGTGAAATGAGAAGCAGTACCCCGAACAGGTACGCGAGGTGACGTGCGGTGAAGTTCATTCTTCTTCCTCCTTTCCATACATCCATGACTCAAAATCCGAAGACCGGGGCGGGGTCGATATGACCGGACCATTCACCCGTCTTGATCTCGAAATGTAGGTGGTTCCCGCTCGAACGGCCGGTCGTGCCGCAGTACCCGAGCGCTTGCCCAGCCTCGATCTGTTGTCCCGTCTGGACGCCGAGACGACTCAGGTGCGCATACGCCGTGATGTAATTGTCGTGCCGGACTTGGACGAGATTGCCGTACGGTCCGCGGTTCCTGCTATAAATGACGGTGCCGCTCTTGACCGCGTGAATCGTGTCGGAAGGGGTGCAACTGAAGTCGATACCGGTGTGGTTGTCCCGTTGTCCGAAGACGACGCGCCATCCGAAACGCGATGTCACGTTGAGCGGGATGGTGAGCGGGGAACGTAACCCCGACAACAGTTCTTTCGTGATGACCCCATCGGCGACGGCGACTGGCGCGAGGTATTTCAACACTGCGTCGACATATTCGATGTCCCCGTAACAGGCACCGTGCTGGACCGCGCTCGGTCGATGACAACGATAGATGCCGGTATGTTTCACGCGTTGGTACATCATCTGCGAGAACGAGATGGCGAGCTCTTTCGAGTAGCGCCCGCCGTTCTCCTGGACATAATCGATAAAGCCGCCGCCGAAGTTGTAACTCTGTAACGTGAGCTGCACGTCTCGGTTCGCCCGTTCGAAGACGGACGCGAAATGCTCGACGCCGTAGATGATGCTCTCCTCGGGGGAGGTGATGCACCCGATCCGTCCACACTTCGATTCGCTCGCCTGCATCGGGTCGTTCCCACGTCCACCGCTCTCCTGCATCATGAGCGCGAGCACGAGGTTCGTCTGTTCGGCCAGCCCATGCTTCGACAGTTCCGATTCGACCAAGGCTCGATATTGGAGCACCTGATCGCTCACTTGAAGACCGCCCGCCGTGTCGATCGGGACGTCGGTCGGTTGTTCGTTCTGGACACCTGTGAGCGTGTCGAGGATTCCGACGACGAGGATGACCAGGAACAAGACGAGTGCCGCGATGCCGAGCAGGATGAGTCGCCACTTGAGCGTCGCGAGCTGCCATTTCGCGATGACGGCGAAGCGCGCCGTCCGTTTCGCGGCCGCCCACATTAGGCACCCCCACCGAATAAGGCGAGTTCTTCGGGTGCGACATCGACGTCAAAGATGAGGTTCTGCACGCCGGAGATGCTGAGGACGACACGCCCCGTCTCGAGCGAGGGGATGATCCGCATCTCGGAATTCGAGAGTTGGCCATCAAACACCGTCTGGATGATTGGGATGCTCTCCGCGTCCTGTTCGCCGATGATCTTGTATTGCGTAAGCTGGAAGAGCGACTTGACGTTCTCCGCGTTCTCGGACTTCGATCCGGCCGGCACGAAGTCGGTGATCAGATGCGACACGAAGAAGATGCCGCCGAAGTACTTGCGCGCCTCGCGCATACAGCGTTGCAGATACAGGATGGCCGGCTGCGCGATGTCGCGCGTGTTGATTAAGTGGTGTGCCTCGTCGATGACGATGAGGTACTTGCATGCTTCTTCCGTCCGGAGCACGCCCTGGTTGTAGGCCTTCAGTTGACTCGATCCGTTGGCGATCATTCCGTCCCACAGCATGTTCATCAAGGAGAACACCTGCGCCTGGAACACTTCGTCCCGTAGGCTCGTCAGGTTCCGGAGCGGGAACGAGACGATGAGCTCCTCGTCGAACCGGTCGATCGAGGAGTGCCCGTCGAAGATGTTGCCGTAGTTATGGACGAGGTTCGTGACGGCGAGCTCGATGTTCTCGAGACGTCGGACCCGGTTCGGGCTAATCGCTTCCTTGATTGAGGTGCGCGTGTCGTCCGTGTAGAGCTCACGACGCACGAGATGCAAGAAGTCGGAGAACGTCGGGTACCGCTTCGCCGGATGCGTTGTGATCGGCAGTTCGCCTTTTTCGTCCCAGAGCCCGTGCCGGACGTACAAATCCCGGAGCAGGATCTCGAACTCGTTCGTCTCTTCCTGCGTCGCCGCCGGGTTGATGTAGTGATAGAACACGGCCATCTTCGAGAGATGCTGCATGAACGAGAGTGCCTCGTTGGCGCTGCCGTCGTTGTTCGTCACGGTCTTATAGACATGGAGCGGGTTGATGAGCCCGGCCGACCCGTCGAGCGCAATCTCTTTCCCGCCGAGCTGGCGCACGAGGTCAGAGAACTCGCCCGTAACGTCGAGGATGCGAATCTTGTTGCCCTTGATGGCCTGATCGAGCACCGTCTTCTTGAGGAGTGTCGATTTCCCGGATCCCATCTTGCCGATCATGAGCGCGTTGTAGAACTTGCGTTGTTTGTCCTTATGGAACAGGTCAAAAATGACGCTCCCGTTCGTGTCGGTCGTCCCGTAATACGTTCCGGTCGCGTCTTGTAGCGACGTGAAATGGAACGGATAGCCGCCGGCGATGGAGAGGGCCGGTATCTCTTTCCCACGTCGCCGGTTCGGCAGTTTCTGTTGCTGATCATAGCTCGTGAACAGGCTCTGCCATTCCCATTCCTGTTCGTTCAGGAAGATTGTCGAGCGGAAGTTCCGGGCCTCGAGTTCTTCCATCACTTCCTGCACTTTTACCTCGAGTGCGTCGAGCGTTTTCGCCTTCACATAGAGGCGCAGATGCAGATATTTCATCGTCTCGCCCTGGGTGATCTGTTCGTAGAGCTCGTTCAGTTCCTTGTACGTCTCCCGGGCGTCGATGCGGTCGATGTTGTCCTTCGCGTTTTCGAAGCGTGTGTTCTGTTCGGCCATCGACTTGTTGATGGTCTGGATGATTTCACTCTTGTCGGTCGTCCCGATGTCGAGTGTCGTCAAAACGCCCGGCATATTCAGGATCGGTTCGAGCCAGTAGTCGTAGACGAGCGACTGATATTTGTAGACATGGAGGCACGACAGATAGCCGTCCCCTAGCCGGACGAAGTTGGCGTCGAACTTAATGCCGCCCTGCGGCTGGACTTTGCCGATAAATTCGGGATTGTAGCCTTTCTCGATTTTTATGGTCTCCGGGTCCTGTTGTTTGGCCATTCGCTCACGCAGGCGCTGCCACATGCGCGTCACTCCTTTCTTCAGGCGTCGAGTTGCGGTTTCGTGTTCGGATTGTTCAGCTGATAGAGCACATGGATCTTCTGATCGAGTGTCAGTTCGCGCATTGGGTTCGAGCGGCGGAGCAGTTTATAGAGATGTGTCTTCCGCTCGCGTAGCATCCGCTCGTCGTCGGCATAAAAAAAGAGGAGATAATCGCGATTGGTGCGATGCTCCTCGAGGTATTCGAGCTCCTGCTTCTTCTTGAGTAAAAAGGGCAGGTAGGCCGGTGTCTGATTTTGTCGGATCTGTCGTTCGATGCTGATTTTCTGCCGCTCGAGACTGAGCGGTGTGTTCAATGGCACGACCTTGAGTGGATGCGTGTACGCCTGCAGGAGATAGGCGAGGGAGAACACGTCATGGTCTTTTTCCTCCTCATTTAGTGAATAGATATCTTTCGAGGTGAGTTGGACCATGTCGAGATAGGTCCCGTCGCGCATCTCGAACGCCTCGGTCCCAGTGATGTCGACGACCGGCATCAGTTCGGCGACCGTCGATTTGACGACGACTTTGTCTTTGACCTTCCGTTTCTCGACCACGTCCTGTTCATCAAGCCAGGTGCCCGTGCGTCTCGGTTCTTGTAGCGACTCCTCGATGAAAGCCATCTCAGTCACGTCCTTTCGTGTGCGCGTCGAGCGCGAGATAGGTGTCTTTCCGTTTGATGAGCGCGTAGTAAATCGCGTGGACCATCCGCTTCTGCGGGTTCGTCGCCGGCCGCAGGACCATGAACAGCCCAAAGACGATGAGGAAGACCGTGAACGGGATGTGCAGTGCCGACGGGATGAACGGGAGCGTCACGAGGCGGAGCACGATGAGCCCGACGAGGAACAGGAAGTCATGCAGATAGAGCATCTTGTTGATCTTCAGTTCGGTCGTGACCTCGTTCGGGATCCGGTATTTGCGCATGGGTCATCACTCCTTTTTCTTCATGTTGTCAGGTTTCGGTGGCGAGGTCGGATAGATCCGTCGCGACTCTTCATGATTCTGGCTATGACGGTGCGTCTGATTCTCACGCACCTGTTCGATGACCTCGGTCTCTATGTCGAGCACGGTGTCCTGATGGATGGTCCGTTGGGCTCGTCCTTGGCGTTTCTCTGTTGCCGAATCATTCGAACCCGTCGTAGAGGACGAAGACGGGGATGAGTCGCTTGAATGTGGTGCATCATGAGGTGTCGGTGTCGTCACGTCATTTCTGTCTACTGATTCATTGTGACGATGGCCTGGTCCGGATGTGGTATCGGTAGACCCGGTGACCGATTCGAGAGTCGACGAAGCAGGGACTGGAGAATGACCAGAACTTGAATGGTCGTGAATCGACTCCGGTCTTTGTGTCTCAGATGACGTTGTTGGATCGTCGGCACGTTCGGTAATCGATTCAGGGTTCGTCGCATGATTCGATTCAGGAGACATGCGACCCGACGCTTCCTTCACGTTTGGAGAGCCTGGCGCTTCCGGTTCTGATTTTTGAGCACTGATTGGTTGCGCAACCTCCTTCGGATTTGTCGGTTTCTCTTTGTCGGTCTGCGTGCGACTTGCGGTTTGGTTCTCCTGAGCGACATTATCTGGATCAATGTGTCTCTCGGCGTCCATCCGCTGTGAAGCTTGACTCGATGCATTAAGCGGTGAACCATTCTGAGGAGTGGCGCTTGAATCCATCCGCGTCGTCGCGGCCTCATGGAGCGATGGCATCTTCGGTGTGCCTTGCGCGGCACGCGCGACCTTCGAGACCGCGTGGGCACTTGCCGAGGTCACACCTTTTCCGGCGGCATAGGCGCCGAGCGCGACACCCCAGCCCCGCTTGAGCCCGGCATCAATCCCGAACAGCCGCTCGACCATGTTCGGCCCATCAATCAATGCGACCGAGAAGGCGATGAGGGCAATCAGATAGGCGAGTCCGTCCAACGTCTCCGCGAGGTAGGCGGTCCCGATCGTGTACAGTTTGATCGAGACGAAAATCAGAATTATCACGAGGAACGTGTTCAAAATGCTCTGGATGACCTTCTTCGTCTTTTGACCACTGTGCAGATCGGCCGGTGCGACGAGGATCGCCAGGACATAGTTGAAGGCAAGCTCAAACGAGAGACGTGCCAGTTTGTAGGCGATCGAGAACAGCGTGAAGCCCATGATTCCGAGTGTCACGAAGATGGTCAACCAGTTCGGCTGATAGCGGTAGTAATACTGATTGTTCCATTCGACGCCACTTTGGTCGAGTTTCGAGGTTCCCATCGTTTCACCATTCCAGGTTAGTTTGGACTGAGAGATTTGTTCGCCAATACTTCCCAAGCGAAATTCATTACTATCGAATACCTCGTTGATATCGATATTTCGTAAATGACTTTGAGGCAGAGAGTTCAAAGCCTCACCTTTCAAACCGGAAAAATCGTTTCGGTCATATTCAATCAAATCATGAATGTTTTCTCGTAAAATCTGATTTGATATCGATTCACTTGAAGAGTTTTCGCCAGAGTTTTGAGTTGTAAAATCAATAGCGGTATCACTGAATTCACTTATTTGCGTCATCGTTGGAGATAATAGTCCGAGAATGAGCAACGTGATAAACAGATTGATTAAAAATCCTTCTCGATCAAATTTCTTTTGAAAAATGATGAGGTAACCCGTGAATAGGAAGCTAGCAGCTAAAAGAACGTACAAAAAAGGTTGAATCGTAGAAACGAATTCAACCACTTGAGAGTTATTAAAAAATGCTTTCGTTAGTAATATGCTGTCAGTCACTTTTTCAAGTCCATCAATTAATACTGCTAAGCCACGTATTAAAATCCAACCCATTGAGCGGAGGGCATCCAGTACCAATGTACTGAGACTAAGGATATCAGTGAACTCTTGTAGCTTGTTTACTATTTCGTTATCACCCATAGAATCCCTCCATTCAGAGGCTATTTAATGAAATTAGTGACTTGATCCTTTAATTCATCTTCTGTAAGGGCAGATACATTTAATTCACGACTGATTTCACCGTCAGTCATCTCGTACAATCTGCCACCTTTAAGTTCAGGATGTTCTTGGGTAGAACGTTCTTCAAAATCTTCCCCATTAGGCTGAAACGGATTGAATAAGAGAACGTCTTTCTTTTTTTCCGTGGCGACTTCTCGCACAGTATCAACGTAAGCCCCTTCATTACCTTGACTATCGCTGTCTACAAGAACGTATGCACTTTCTTGCTCAGTTTTAATATCTGCAATTTCTTCAACAGAAGTCGTAGAAAGATAATTCGAACTTTCGGCACCACATGATGCTAAAAGTAACGAACTTCCGAGTAGGACACCAATCAAGATTTTCCTCATAACGTTTACCCCTCCGTCAGACGATTTTCCCCTTCAGTAGATCCGCGACTTTTAAATTGACGCGGAAGTCGAACTTATCTATTAGTGTAACAGTTTTCGGGGTGTCTGAGGTGTCGTCCTGATAGATGGTCAGAAAGCCGTCGGTCGTCTGAATGTTGAGCACGTCGCCCCGTTCGAGGCGGACGCGCTGCGTCTCGATGATCCTCGCGACGACACGCAATTCGTTCTGGATTCGCTTCTCTCTCGCACTCTCGGCCATGGGTTCGGCCTCCTCTCTACGGTGTACCTTGCTTCAGTTTCTCGAGTCGCTTCGCGATCATCGTGCTCAAAAAGCTCTTCTGGCTGTCGGTAACGTCGTAAACTCCTAGGTTCAGGTTCGTCTCGAACTCAGGGAGGAACATCCCACCGATGTCATGTCCTTCGAACATCGAGCGGAGGATGCTGTCCTGCAGCACATCTCGTACCGTCAAGGACTTAGACTTATCTTCCTGATTCGATGGAATATTGATATCCGTTTCGTCTTCTTGCTTCGCGAAACGGATACGGATCTGTTCGAAGTCGAGACCGGCGTGACGGCATGGGATGTCGATGTCATGCAGGGAGCGATCCGTGTCAAAGTCGTCCGCCAGGTATTCGTAACGATATTTCATCGCCGTCTTGCCGCTCAGGAAGATCGGATACGACTGGATACGTCGTTTCTTCGTGTCCTGACGCTTGATGACACGGATGATGAGCATCTCGCCCTCTTTAAGTCCCATGACCTCGGTCGCTGTCATGAGCCGACGGCCGTCCACGTTCTCCGTCTTCGATTTTTTGAGCGAGAACGTCTGCCCGGACCGCGATTTCGTGACGATGGTCGCCTCACCGAGCTTCTTCGATATCAGTTCGGCGGTCGACTCGTCCGCGGTCAACAGATAGTGTGTGTTCCCACAGTTGCCGTCAATCGTCTTCCAATCCTCTCCGTATAGGTTCTCGAGTTGGGAGTAGGCCTGGATGACGAGGTTGAAGCGCATGTTCCGGCCGAGACAGACTGTTATGATGTTGGCCATGCCTTCGATCGGCGGCATGTTGCCGAACTCATCGAGTAAGAAGACTACTTGGCGCTCGCATTTGCCTTGTTTCGTCTGCGAGGCGACCCGGGCGAGCGCCGTGTATACCTGTTTGATGTAGAGCGACGCGATGACGTTGAATGTCGGGTCATAGTCTGGGACGATGAGAAACACCGCCACGGGACGCATATGGTACATCACTTCACGGATCTGTATCGTCCCGTCGATTGCGTAACGGAAACGTCCACTCTCCTCATCATGCGCTTCCAGCTGGATCGTCGCAGTGCTTGAGTCAGTCGAGATTTGAACGGCGTCTCCGGTTCTAAGTGACGACGCGTGGTACACGATGAAGCTGCCATCGTCGTCTGTCGTGAGCGCATGGGTCGTCCCATCGGGGAACCTAAACGTGAGTCGTGTCAAAGGTTCAGTCCGTCCACTGATCCAGCGATTGAAGCCGATGCGTCGCATGTCGAGCGAGTTCATCGACGTCAGCTTCCCGGTCCCGTTCAACGTGAAGATCCCTAGCTTCGCATTCGTATTGGCCAGGATACTCGCCCGTGTCTGGCCACCCGAGAAGTGGAGCGTCGCGAACTGGAGCCGGGCGGGATGGTTCTCCGGGAATCGCTGAAAGAACTCGTCGAGCGCGGAGATTTCCTGTCCTTGCCGCGTGACCACCGTCCGTGAGCCGAGATCCGAGAGCATGAGCGCCACGTTGTACATGTTGATCTTCTCCGGTGTTTCCTTCGCTTCCTCACAGAGCCCGAGGATGAGCGCCGTACACAGGTCAATCGACGAGTTGGCCCAGAACGGGTCCCGTGCCTTCGGGTCATGGTACAACATGAAGGCGACCGAGCGCGCATACTGTTGGGCGAGCGAATAGTTCTCCTCGAGGAATGCGTCAATCGTCAGTTGCAACAGGTTGTACGACATCGATTGGAGCGGGTTCATCAGGTTCAACACCTCAACCTGATAGCCGCGTTGCTCGAGCGTCTCCTTCGAGGCGGCGAAGAGTTCGCCTTTCGGGTCGTTGATGATCAGGCTCGCCTGGTCACTTGCCCGGCTGTACAGATCGATCGTCGAGAAGACGAACGTCTCGCCCTTCCCGGAGCGGGTCGTTCCGATAACAAGATTGTTGACGGGCGAGTCATCGATGAACAGCTCGTTCTTGACCCGTCCGACCGGGACACCACCTGATCCTTTATACTGTTTCTTCCGGTCCGGGACGCGGCGATACTGTTGTTTCAGTTCATCGAATGAGGTGAAGCGGGCGCTCCCTTTCTGATTCTTCCGCAGATCCCGGAAGTTCAGCCATACCTTGCCGAACACGACCAGTCCGATGAACAGACTGAACGCGACCAGTCCAATCAAGACGGTCGAAGAGGGAAGTCTCACCTCCAAGAACAAGGAGGGGGAGAGCGTCGGAATCGTCGCTCCGGCCAACAGCCCGTCTTGTACAATCGGGGTCATGATTTGTCGAATGATGTTGTAGACCCCATTCAGCAGATAAAAAATCCCGGACGGCACCACCAACAGGCAGAACAGGGCGGGGAAAATCAGACGTATCGGGAATCGTGGTGATAGAGACGGAGTTCTCAATTATTTCACCTACCTTAATCTGAATAAAGAATCGTTTCTAGATTGCCTTCTTCAGCAGCGATAGCGGCTTGAATTTTCTCACGGGCCGAGGTGTCCTTACTAGAGGTCTTCTTCAATTTTTCGTTCAGTTCGTTGATAGTAGCCGTGATGTCTTGATAGGTGTCGACTTTTTCTTGAACGGCAGAATTGTTCGTTTTGGACGCCCAATCGTTCGCAGCCTCGATGTCCTTGAGAAAGAGATAAGCGGTCACTTTCGCGGAGATACGGGGAGCAGTCCATTCAACATTTTCCGTTTTGGCTACGCTCTCATGATCACGTTCCAGTGTGGCGATATCGAACGCACCCTCATCGGTCGGATGTGATGCTTGGAACTTCTGAATCCGTTCCAATTTCTCTTTACCGGATAGGTCGAGCCCGCCCAGCTTCGTCTCGATCAGGATGGGATCATCCGTGAGCTCGAGCGCTTTCTGGTCTTCTCCTTCCGCCAGATAGAGGTCGATCAATAGGGCATCCTCTTCCTCTGACCGGTCTTTCTGTTCTAGTAAATCGATTAGTGAGGATTCCTCACCTTGGAGCGCCTGTTCGTAAGCATTCAGCCACGTCTGTTCACCACCGATCCCCTGTTCGGCGTGTGCCTCTTTATCGATGAACCATTGCGCGGCAGTGAAGAGTGAGGTGAATAGAATCCCGGCCGTGGCCGCCCCGTAGATAAGGCGGCGCTGTAGTCGGGTCAGGCTTGATTGATAGGTCGACGATACAATCGGATTCGATTTAGCGGACGGGCGCTTATAGTCGTCCGGTGTCTCGGACTCGATCTCGTCGAGGAGCCACATCTTCTTCGAATTGTCCTCTTTCTTCGTCCGGATCCGTTGTACCCGGTCTTGCACTTGATGATACAGATTCGGATACGTTCCTTCGGTCCCGAACGTGAACGTTCCCCGATAGAGCAGCTCATCTTTCTGGTCAAAGAGCCGAAAGTCACCGGAACAGCTCGCCCCTTCCTCGCTAAGGGCCTGATGCAGATCATGTGTTGCCACGACTGCCTCGGCAAAGGTGAGCCGCTCATAGTTCTGGATCCGTGTGTCCGGCACGTCGGTGAATCGTACAAACAGCATCTCGTTCCTCCTCTCGTTTCAAACAACAAAAAAAGCCTTCCGATTGGAACGCTGCGTGGGTGTGCATTAGAATTTGATGTTCTGGTCGACCATCTCGGCGAGCGTGAATGCACCCATGACGATGATCAGGCCGACGGCGCCCCCGACGAGCCAGCCGACGGCCTTCGAGCGGCCACGATCCCCGCCGAAGATGAAGTAGAAGCCCCCGATCGCGAAGGCGATGGCCGCGGCGATGACGGCGAGCCCCTGGAAGAACTGAAGCAAGCTGAGCCCTGTCTCATTGAGTCCCATGTCGTTTCCTCCTTAGTCCTGGTGCGCCGGCGACTTGAAGCTGAGCTTCGCCTCGAGCGCCTCCATGATGAGTTCCTGGTTGTCTTGGATGACCTGCTGATGCTGTTCGTCAAGCCACTCCTCGTAATCCTTCCCACGGATGCGTAAAAGTTTCTCGGCGAAGCTACGGTTCTGTTTCTGTTCTTTTGATGCCACTGTACACACTTCCTTCCCTTGATCTCTTGATGTGCAGCAGCACATCATTAAGGACAGTCGGATTCGGTGCGGTGGGTTTCTAGCCGTTCCCCCACGAACTCCGCCCCTCGTGAATCTAAGGAGCTGTACAGGGTTTTTCGATGACCCGGAACGATGCGGTGACCTTGTGGCGAGTTTTAGGCGACTCTCGCCGAACCATCTGTGCGTAGATCCCGCCCACCCGGTCACTGGTGAGGGACACGCCGATATGTGATTGGAGGAGACCATCCTTAAGGATGTGCTGCTGCGTCGATGTGGGTTACAGTCGGATTCGCTTTCGTTTCTTGACATGGATGAGCTCGTCATCCGGGTTCTTGCGCTTGGCGAGCACGTGGGCGTCACAGACGACCGTACGGATTCGATAGTAGAGTTGCGTCAACTGGACCGTCTCGCCGCTCCCTTTATCGATGCCGATGAAGCCATGCAGCTCATATGTCTTCCCGTCGAACGTGCGGACCGAGTCGGCCTGCGGCAATTCCTGCAGGTCGAACCGACGTCGCTCGAGCTTCGTGACGGAACGTTTCGCCCCGTATCCGAAGTCGATGGCGTCCCATGGGACCGTCGCGAGCGTATGCCCGAACGCGCGGGCCAGATGATTGATGTCCGCGATTGACGGCACCGAACGGTTCTGCTCATATTGGCTGATGGCGGGCTGTGAGATCTCTCCGAATGTCTTCTCCGATAGTTCGACCTGCGACCAGCCCGAGAGCCGGCGGTTCTCCTTCAACCACTCCCCGAATCGATACATAAGCCTTCCCCTTTCTGTAGACCAGAGCGACGACCATACAGATGTTTCCTTTTGTTGGTTCCAATATAGCAGGGAAAGGAATAAAAATCATCAGTTTTCTGATATGTCAGAAATTTTACAATTGCCGATTTCTGTCGAATCTGCCCTGTATAAGGGTTTATAGGCAACAGTTATTCAATATTTTTTGTTTTGTATCACAACTGTAAAAAAATAACGGGGCGATGATAGAAGATAAGGATTGATATTTTGATTTCAAGGGATTGGCTTGGGGTAGAGGAGTAGAAGGATTCATAAAGAATAAGTATGAGAGAGTACTTTGATCGTGGGGTGAGCAAGTGGAACTGAAC
This sequence comes from Exiguobacterium sp. s28, assembly GCF_018618135.1. Lineage (NCBI taxonomy): Bacteria > Bacillati > Bacillota > Bacilli > Caryophanales > Exiguobacterium > Exiguobacterium sp. s28. Next base: position 44,740 of record NZ_JACSLL010000008.1, read on the forward strand.
AGGGCAATCGTAGAGCGGATGAAGGAGCTCGCGGCAGAGCATAATATGACAATCCATCAAGTCATTCAGAAAGGTGGATTGAACCAAGCGACAATCTCCGAACTGATGAGTGGTCGTACGAAACATCCCAAAATAAGCACGATACAGAAGTTTTGTGATGGCTTACAGATACCCATCAATCACTTTTTTGACGATGACAAGTTCAGGTAGGAGACAATGCGATATGATTCAAAAAAGTCGATGGAAGGCGTGTTGTATTGACCGATATTCATCGGACTTCGAGTTGAATAGTTGATTCAAGAGGGGGATGGCTGTCATGGAGGATGAAATCAGGGCAAGTCTAATCGAGTTAAAATTATTACCCATACAGGAAGGTCATTGGAAAAAGATCGACTTCTGTCTATGCTCTGATTCAACAAGGGAGAAATATGATGAAGCAAAACGAAAAATACGCATCCATGTTCCTGATAAGTCAAAAGGTATCTATGTATTGATGAAAGACACGGAGGTGCTATACATAGGGGAGAGCGGTAGCAGCATCCAGAGAAGAATGATTCGCCATATCGACAAGATTTATTCTCGTAAGGATGAACGGTCTCAATTTTTCAAACAACGTCAACACCAGGGCGACCTCTCTTATTATCACTTCGAGTTGTCATCCCTACCTTCCGTGCACCGAAAGCTCATCGAAGAGTCGATGAACATCGTAATCAAGCCGTCATATCTGATTTGGACATCCCGATTCAAGCTGCAACAATTAAATAAGCTTCTCATGGCAGATGTTCAATGATGGGTAAGAATTCCACATTATTTACACCCCAAAGAGACTAGGAGACACATCCATGTCAATCAATCAACGATTAAACGACTTATACGTAACTTGGTGACAAAATCATCCCGGTCATTTCGTGGGAGGGGGCGTCATCGACGAGGGGCGATACAGTTCAACCGACGTCAAACTCTTGTTCCTACTCAAAGAAGTGAATGACCGGGACCAATCAGAAGACTGGTCACTTGTCGATTTCATCCATCGTCAGTCCGAGGACACAAGGTACCATCTCACTTTCGAAATCATAGGGCTTTGGAGCTTCGGACTCATGAACGGGCTCCCATGCTACCAACAACTCCTCCACTCAAAAGAGAAACATGTAAGAGAAGGATTGAGCGGCATCTCCATCACCAATCTTAAAAAGAGCGGTGGGACAGGGGGGAGCGAAATCGATGAGATTCGAAAGCACGCCTTGGATACGAAGAACCTATGGACTGAGGAGATTATAATCATGAACCCAGACGTGGTCGTCTGCGGGGGGACATTCACAATCGTTCAAGAGATCCTGGGATTCACCCCCGTGGTCACTTCTTCTGGTACGAGAGTCGGCCATTGCCTAAATACGACCTTCGTCGGTTTCTATCATCCAAGGTATCGAATCAGCCCAAAAGTTCTCTATGCATACTTTAAAGAGACCTTTCGGTCACTAGGGTACTGATCGCATATGAAAAGTCGAGCGCCCACTGGGCGCTCGACTTTTCATATGCGATGACTCGGTGCTGTAATCATAATGAGCTTAAATCTCGGACGAAAACCGCGAAGACGAAACCAGAGATCGGATCCCCGTCATAGGTGGTCGTCGTGACATAGTACCACATGCCATCGTCTGAGGTCGCATGGACTATGACTGAATACCCTGGCGTAAGCTCCGTGATAGAGTTATCCTGGTCGGTGAACGAGTCATAGACAGGAAGGTTTTCGTCGGAGGTGATCAATGCATCGAACGGCTCGAGATCTGACATCTGCTCCCGCTGAGCAGCAGTAGGTTCATGCGTTGCCGCTACCGGTGATGGCAGCTCGGGATCCCCTGGCAAAGGTATCTCGGAATCGATAAGTGCGTCTTCCGGAATCTCGGTGACGGTGGAACCGGCTGTCTCCAGCTTCTCTATCTCCTTACCTAGTCGGTCGATCTCCTCATCTTTATTCTTGAGTAGGGTTTCCGAGTCCGACAATCGTTTCTTTGCCTCGCCCAACTCCTCTTTCAAGGCTTCGTGTTCTGTCTCAAGTGTCTTGAACGCCTGGTCATCCCCATCGTTCGAGCAACCGGCCATCAATAGCACCGGTACCATCGAAATGTCGTTTTCTCGTCATGCTCATACAGCTCCTTGCTTTTTTGATTGATTTTTTTAGTGGCCCCTGCTTCTAGCTTTTTCAAGCTCATTTTGGACCAAGTCCCCCCACATATGGTTCATCGAGACTTTCAGCAATCGATCGAACTCATCTTCAGCTGCCATCCTGTTCCCCAGCCAGAGATTGGCCTGTCCTTTACGAAACAGGTCATACTCGCGGGTCATGGTCCTCTGTGAAGTCTCACTCAAGCGACTCGTCAACACTTCGGCCAGATGAGAAGAACCGCTCCGCTTTTCACCTGAACGTCCTATCAGCGCCATCCCTAGATCAAGATGTAGATTCATTTTATGGTCCAAATACCGTTCCATCGGATAGTGCTCGTCTTGCACACGCCTCTGCTCGATGAGGGCCATGGCCTCTCTCTTTAAAGCGACATAAGAGGCGTAGTCTTGGCCGGAATCCAGATATAACCTGGACATGTGCTCGAGAAAAAAATAGCGATACTCCGTCCGGAGCGGACCTTCGAGACGTATCTGATAGTCATGCATTTCCTTGAGGATCATCTCATACGGTACACTCTGGTTGAAATGTTTGTATAGCGAAATCAAAAGACTCGCCTTATTGATGAGTGCGTAGTATAGTGTCTTGCCATCGTCCGGCCCATTCTCCTGCCATGACTTTAACGCCGAGTCAAAGAACGCGAGGGAGAGTTCGAACATGCCCTGTTCCCAGGCGAGGATACCCGAGCGCACCTCCTGTCCGACCTCCTGCTCAAACTCCAATGGTGATGTGGGTGTTGTCTCGAGTCGAGTCGAGATAGGTCCCGTTGGATGCATGTCCCCACTCCCACGGGTTCCCGAAATGAGATAATATTCCGCAGCTGCCCGGCCCCTGTCATCTGCCCCCGGTTCGAGGGAATGGCGTTGCAACTCCGACTCGTCAGCATGGAACAGTTGGAGGACATGGCTCTCAAATGGTCCCTTTATCGCATCGAGCTCATGTTGGATGGGCAACAACATCAGTCTGGCATCGCTCATAAACTACCTCCTCTCTAAGTGCTTTATGAGTTCCACTCTCGGTCCGCGACCCACCAAAGGACAGGGTCAATCACATGACGTTGTCCCTTAATCATGAAGAGTGTGTCCGACTTCGACGCCTCGTCACCGACCCTAAATATTTCCGCCAAATCGCCTTCATCCAGCCTCTTCAGGTCCATCTCCCATTCGGTGGTAGGCATGCCATCGCGATGCATGTCCATATATCGTCGGGAGTCAGACGTTTCATCCAGTCCCCGCAGCAGAATCATGCTCAAATCTGCTGTACCGTCCTCTGACGAAATACTCACATAATATTCTTCCGCCTGTCCCAGTCGCCGAATCCCTTCCTTGGAGAACGCCATCTCATCATTTTCGACTCCTACATGGGCGACTATCCCAAACGTCTTAAGGTACTCGACCTCCGTGGGCCCCGGCCTCGCCCCCGTCTCATAGAGTGCATGATAGATGGAACCGAGAAGGTTGACCTCGATGTTGTCGAGGTTTCTTAGGATTGTTTGGGCCAGTCGTATCGCCACACTCGGAAACCCGCCCCCTCTGTAATAGGCATTTGCAACCGTCTCACCTTGAGACCTGATGTCGATGATCAGTCTTTCAGACATCGATTTTCCTCCTTGATTGATAGGTTATTTGAACCTTCTCGGCGCAGATAGGACGTACGCCGCATCGTTCATGATTTTGTATACATGAGAATAAAGCGCCTCTTCTCTCGTGAGGGGATACAAATCACCGGAAGGGTCGAACTCACCAAGAGATACATTCGTCCGATTTTCCTGAGAATAAGAGTACAAGAAGATGTCCCCATCTATGTCATAAAACGCTTGCGCCCGGTCCGTAACGACGAACAATGTCTTAAGAAGGTCCAGACATTTGTGAGCCTCCTCGATGGTGTGCCCGAAAGGATTTCCCTTGACGGCGGTCAATGTGTACTCGATGACCGACCACACCAAGTTCACGTCGTTTTGATTGTTGTGAAATCTTTGGATTAGGTTCTGGAAATGATGGAAGACCGCGTCGTGATAGAGTGCGCCGTTATCCTGTCGGGTCGCATAATAGACGTCGACATGAGTAGGCATGATCTCATGATGAATGATATGTGCCGTTACATCGGACGCTTTCTCAAGTTTTTCTAGGAAGGTGTTTATTTGAACGAAGACATTCTTCCCCTTCCAGGTAAAGAATGGATCAAGGACCGGGAAGTTTGTAGGTTTGAACCGGGTCGACCACTCGTCGGTCCTATAAAAACGATGGTCATATTTGAAGCGTGCCAGTTTAATTCGATCTATCGGGTGAGAACGCTCCATCAATATCTCGTTTATGGAAGGTCCATGATGGGCAAAGGGAGATTGTTCAATCCATTCATGTGCATCAACCAGCGAGAGGGCCTCTTTTTGTAGAACCATCCCCATCAATGTGGAGAGCGCGATCTTGTCGAATTTATCAGGGGTCTTGAAACTATAAGAGGACGCATGTTCTTTCTCATCGCCTTCTTTCTTCGACATGACCCGTATTTCATGCCTTTCCTCACCGTATGTACCAAATTCCTCGGACTCGTTAGTGACGAGCTTCAGTCTCACCGTGAGATAGATTTTGTGATGACGTTTGGAGTCGGTGTCTTCGACGAACAGGGTGCTTGACCTTTCGGCGAGAACCTCATGCCTCTCGAAGTTGAGCTGAAGATTCAGGCGATCCCGGAAGACATTCTCTTCCTTGATGCCATTCTCGAACGCGTACGCGATAATCATTTGAGAGATTTCACTCCTCTTTTGGTTTAAAGTGGACCTCCATCTGGAGGAGGGAAGAAGCGTTTGACACCAATATGTAAATCTTTATTAAACATGTAAATATTATAACAGCATATTTGATAATTAAATATTTTTTGGGATTTTATATAATTTAATTGGGTGAGATGCTACCATATAGTAATTAAATAACATTGTGGAACAAGGTCTCGAGAGAGTGTACGAAAACTTGATGAGGTGACTTTTTAAGACAATCATCCAAACAGGTCAAGATTATCTGCCAGTGACCTGGGATTTTATTTTAGCCTCGTCATAAATTCTATTGGCATCGATACCTCTTCCTAAGGGCATACTTACCGTAGCAATGAGAACTCAACAACTTTATTTGTAAGTTTCACACTTTTGTACGGGTTCGTTAATTTATAAGAATAGAGGTGTTTGTGATGGGGATTATAGGAAGAAATGATTTATGTCCCTGTGGTTCAAAATTAAAGTACAAAAAATGTTGCCTAGGAAACGACAACGTACAGATTAATAAGGTAGAAAACTCCAAAATCACTAACGATTTTCTAGTTAATCACACCAATGGACACGATATATCCTTCGGTATAAAAGAGCTCGTAATGGCAGAATTAGAGCAAATCATTATCTTGCTTTCGGAGAAACATGTACACGTTGCCAACCTAAAAACTTTTGTAATCGATTTATATGAACTATCTACGAGCCCAAATATGGTTGAAGTTTACTTGAAAATTAGTAAGGAGATAATGATAGATAGAAACGATCCCCACATAGCAGCAGAACTAAAAGTACTAAGAAAAAGAGCTAAGTTGCTCCCCTCCCTTACCAATAATGAAAAATTTATCTTACGCACAATGATGGAATCGAATCTCTTAGAATTACATACTGTTGAAGATGTTGGGACAGGAGATTATGACGCCATGAAAGTATTGACTGAGTTTTGCTATCAATCAATATCGAAAGGCGTCCCAGATGCACAAAATCTTGATTATGCAAAATTGTATGTTGGCTCAAACGGTATTGAAAAAGAGAAGTTGGTGCGCTACGAGCTGAATTTTACCGAAGAACGACTTTCACCTAACAGACCTTTATATACACAATGGATAACACTTGATTCCTCAAACGGTTGATATTCGAAACTTTATGCTCCCTAACATGCGCACAGATTTCTGTCTCCTCATTAGGGAGTATTTTATAGAGACAGCCTGTGGTTTCTCAAGCCAAACCAACTTTTTCTCAGATAGTAAAACGATTCTGATTTCAGCAAGCAACCAAAATATATAAGAACAGATTCATTATATATTTTTTTAAGGAGTGTATATATGCTTTGGCCAACCGAAGAAGAAATCCAATTATTAAACATGGATATTAAGTTTCTATTCGAACAATATTATAAACAATTAGAAAATAATGAAGACACAAATCAAACGCTTGCTACATTTATTGATAAAACCTCAGAAGAGACCTTCTCAAGCGAAGCAGAGATTGTCTTAATCATCTCTGAACAAGCTAAAAAGTTTAAATCGCTATTTCCTATAGACCAAATTATCGCAAAATCATTCACTTATGTTTTTGAGGTGAAGAAGAAAGGATTACTGAATAGCCAATACGCTAGTGAGGGCAACCTTTTTTATTATGTAAGTAATTTCATTGAGTTATTAGCAGACTCTAATGTTAGGATTTTAGCAAAAACAGTCACGACTGCCTCATATGCTAACCATCTTGTAAAACTTGTGTATGATTTAACACATCATATTCGTGAGACTAAATTAACACATGAGAAGCTGTCTCTACCTGAAGCTATATCGGAAACATACAATAATTTAGAAACAGAAAAAGATACCTTTGATAATTCTGAATACTTATTTTGGATGGACGTGCATGAAGGGCAAGCTGATCCGACAGATATTCATGAGATGACCAATCATTCAGAAGACTATCCGGAGTATACTTACAATCATTGTCGTCATACCATCGAACATTCTTTCAATGATTTGAGATTTTATCTTGAATTGACACTGGATTCTCCGTACGTTACACAATCGACAAAAGAGAACCTGATGTTAGAGGTCATAGCCACATTGAAAGATTTTTATGAACCCGAGCAAATCGAGATTATGAGATCTTTGTATCAACCAATCAACTAATACGCTTCTAGACATTGCGGGACAGATTGAAATCAACATAATGATTATCAAATCTGTCTTGTATTTTTAAGACACATTAACTTGTGATAATATGGGGTTATCACAAGTTAATTGAAAACGTATGGTTTATACACATTCAAAGTATTACTTAAATTACACCATAAATATGCCTTTTTAGTTTGAAATCTCATTTATTACATATGTAATACAAAGTATCTAGGCTTGGAACATCATAATACCTGAAAGTCGAAAAAAATTTCTTATAGAAAGAGGGAGAGACATGGAAATCGACAAGAGACAGGCCATGTTCGAGATGGCGTTGAAGGAGATGACAGGGGCGAACCCGCGGCTCGTGGACGCCCTGAGGAACGACCACATCAACCTCGAGACGCTCTCGGACATCGAGATCATCGAGGTCTTCTGGGCGACGGAGCTCTTCCCGATTTATGCCGAGAAGAGCCCTCACACGCGCCGAGCCTACAAACAGGACCTCGAGTTCGTACTGAACTTCGTGATGACGAAATCTGAGGGGCTGAAGTGTCTGACGGTGCTGGATATCCATCGCTATCTGTTCGAGGTGAACGAGAGATACGCGCCACGGAGCGCGAAGCGGAAGAACAATATGTTGAAGAGGCTCTTGACCTACCTTCACGTCAACCATTACCACCAACACAACCTGGCCTTTCATGTGAAGAATCAGAGACGGCCCGAGCCGCTCCGCCGCGAGATTGATTTTGACCAGGTCGAGCGGATTGCCGAATCGTTCCGCCATACAGTCAAACGTGCAAAGAAAAAGGAGCTCCTGGAGCTCCGTAACGAGACAATCGGGTATCTGTTGCTGACGACAGGGATGCGGGCGGCCGAGCTCCTCTCGGTCAAGTTCACCGATGTGAGACGGAATCAAAACACGTTCTATCTCGAGGTGAAGGGTAAGCGTGACAGGTGGCGACGCGTCCCACTCACCGAGAAGGCGAGCTATCTTGTCAATCGACTGCAGACGCTCATGATGATCGAGGAGGTCACCTCTCCCTATATAGCTTTCAGTACCAAAAAGCTGCATAAAGCGATGACGTACGAGGCCCTCCGCCTGATGACGCACAATGCGGTCGAGCACGCAGAGACCGAAGAAAAGGCCCCACCTCATTGGTTCCGTCGCGCTTACATCACTAAACTGCTAGCCAATGGTAGTCCGCTGATTGGGGTCATGCAGGTGGTCGGCCATGAATCTATCAACACGACGAACGCATACCTGCAATCTTTGAACCAACTCTCAAACCTGTCGAATTCGGACTTGCCATTTGAATAAAAATTACGGGCAGGTCATATATGACCTACTAATATGGACTTCAATATAGAAAGAGTCAGGCCTATATTTAACGCTTATTCTTCAATAAATTTGGGTTTTATATAAAGGTGATTATAAAAAAGTGAACTGAAATCCCTATGAAATTTTTTCAAGTTAAATATTTTGTAGACAATCAAAAATAATTTCAAAGTAGATATAACACTCCAAAATTTTCTTTGAAATCATCAGCTACCTTATCATGGGCTTTATTTAGTAAATCTTTTTCAACCTCTGAGAAAAGTTTTGCAATTTCTCCTAATTTTTTATTTGAAAAATCTATACTTTCAATATTAACTTCTTTTCGTCTCATCATTACAGTCTGTCTAACTATTGAGAGATATTCTAAATCTCTTGAATCCAAAGACTGGCTTGAATAACTATAGGCATTCTCTATATAACCAGACTTAGCTGCTTGTCTTAGTTGGTAACAATGAATTTTGATTTGGTAATCATTCCATTCAATCAATTTCGTTAATACCATCATCAAATTATTTATTATCACTCCCCTTTTATTCGGTTCTACATAAAAATAAAGGCTTGTTAATTTAGTTGCCACGATTAAACAAGAATAGTAAATCGAATCATTGTTAAAATGCTTTAAAAAATATAAAATTCTACTGGTTTTTCTCTCTTGAATCAATAAAATTATTAACTTACTAAGTGGATCACCTATGAGATTCAAATTTCCGTTTGAGTAAAGCGCTTCATGGTACATTTCATTGCTTTTTATCACGTCAGTAAGATGAGCTAAACTTGTGACCTCATGTGAAATCATTCTAATTTTTTCAAAGAAAGCAGACAACTCATACGATTTTTCTAATTCGTTTAAATCTAATTTTTTATCTATGATATTGTAGTAATCAATTAAGAAACTGTCAGATACGGCAAATGGAATTGCCATATTTAATTTTCCTAAACGTGTATAAGAAAAATCATTATTTATTTTATAGTAGCTATATTTCATAGTCGATGTCATAGCAGCAAGCATTTTTTCCTTATTTTGTTCAAATATAACTTTATTTTTTGTTGCAGAAATAGCAGAAAAAATTTGCTTCAACAAATCGGCTAGTTCAGTGGAGGATATATATACCTCATGTCTGATGAAAAGATTTAATAACCTAATATATTGATTCAGAGCATCTGTATACAATTCCATTCTTAATAACGCTTGAATCGCTCCGATCCAATATTCAATAGTGTCAGGTGAACGTACCCCCTCTAAATGATATTCTTGAATTTCCGACTTATAGTTATACAAAGAAATGTTGGTGACCCTTTCAAAGGCGTAAAAATTTCTTACGTATTCTACATCTCTTCTAAGAATTTTCTCATGCGTATCCTCAGATAAATTAAATAGATATTCGGATTCTTTTCGTTTTTTAAGAAAATTATCTTTTAATCCTTTACGAATGACCCTTCTATTTTCCCAAATATAAATACTTCCTATTTTTTCCCTACTAATTTTAGAGCTATTAGTAAACAAAATAATTTTCAAGATGAAAAAAGAAAATATTCCTAATGTAATCAGAAATAGAGGTAAAATTACTTCAGGAGATTTTTCTTTTATATAAAAGAATATATTTAAAAATAACAATGCAAAAACAGCCATACTTACGAGTATAAGGTTTCCAAATATAGATTTAGCGAATGTGATTGTATAAATCGAAGTTCCCAATACTTTTTCTTTTTTCAAACTGAGGATTAAAGAAAACAAGGACGTTATGATAAACGTGATACTGACTTGTGAAAAAACCAATTGCCTGTTGATGTCATTTGATAAAACAGGAAGAGTATCAAAAAGGGAACTCAAAAAAGTTAAATTTATTAAACTAGTAAGATGTAGAACACTTAGCAGGACTAAACATGCAACAACTAACTCAATTCCAGTAAGAAATCTACTAAATAAATAAAGACCTGTGTATCTATATTTCGCCTCGATTTTATAATACTCTCGAAGTATTGCTTGTTTGAATTTGTGCCTTCTATACATTAATTTATCCAAGTTCTTATTTATCTTACCAATCAATTTCACCCCTCGATTCCTAAAGAGTAATATAATAATAAGGGAGGATGATTTTTCCTTATCATATCTTTTTTCATAAAAGTTAGATTAGCTGAAAGTTTATTCTTTCTGAAAATAAGATTGTTAATGAGAAAAACCGTTTTTTAAATTCGTCTGTTTATGTATGGGGAATCAATCTTGTCATCTCATCTAAGAACTAAGTATGCCCGCGATGTTTACGGTTGAGTACTTCACGAAACCAGCAATCCCCTACCTTTAAGTGAGGATAAGGGATTGCTGATTGTTTTCTTTTTAGTACTGTAATTATTTTTTGCCTTGATTTGCTACAAACACTCTCTCCTTTTCTCTCGATAGTTCTTTCAACCCATCTTGGAGAAGTACGGATTCTTTTTTCGTCGCACCCATCTTACGCCCTATTCTCTTCCAATCTGTCGCGATTGAATATAGCGGCTGGACGATGTCATTCTCGATTTCCGACTGTTTCATTTTGCTTTGTGCAAGAGGTTCAGGAGAAGAGACGAATGCAACCCCTGCAAAGACATCGTCCCGCTCGATTTCCTCGAACACGACCAGATAGTCTTTTTTCGATGCCCTTCCCATCTCGTTCACGACGAGACCAATCGGCCACCCATCGCCGTAGGACTCTAACAATCCGTCCTGTCCAATGAGATCGCTAGTGATTTTCAATAAGATTACCGGGTCCTTGTCGTTCCTGATCCAAAGCATAGAATGGACGTCTCTGAGAACTCCCAAGAACAGATTCAGACGTTTTTTGTCCCATTCTTTTGATTTTAGGGAGGACAGTGCCAGGCCGAACATATATCGGTCAAACTGGTCCAGTGTATAGGAACGATTGGTTATCAATTCGACCAGGTTGTTGAGATGGAGACGAGCAGAAGACTGACCTAGCACCTCGGGGGCTTGGTAAACTTCTTCTCTTGCCCTTGTCTTCCCTTTGTTCATCAGCAGGTTATCGCGGCCGACGCTGGTCCATGTTTTTGCTCTTTTTGCCATTCCTTCCTCGTATTTTCCCACCTCTTCTGAGGTCATCTCTCTCATCCCTGTTTGTCCTATCGTTCCAACGTTGTATCGCGGCTTGATGACGAGGTTCTCGAGCCCTTCTTCCTTCAACAGACTCTCCATTTGTTTTCGGTTCTTCGTGTCATAGTACTTCAAGAACACTTCTTCCATACGGTTCGACACCTCGAAGATTTTGTTGAAATACAGCGTGAATGCCTTCAGGCAAAGTTTGGCCGCATGCACATCATTTATATTCTTCAAATCGCTCATGCCCTTGAAACCGTACCAAAACTCGCGATTTACGGTTTTCGAATACAGGCTTGCTTCATCCAAGATTTCTTCTTTCACGGTCTCGATTTTCTTGCAGGCCTCGATGTCCGACCAGAACAGTTCTTCGAATCGTTTTCTCGTCCCGAATATGATGGGTGCCAACTCGGCGCCAAGTATCGCTTTCAGGAAAGTGGCATATTCGCCGAGTCTCGTGTCTCCTGACTTGTACAACGTCAAAGAGATTCGATCCATCAGATGATAGCGGGTGATTTGACGGGTTTCGATGGCAAGCAGCCTCGTATACACCAGAAGACGTAGCTCGAGCGGTAAGAAACTGATTTCTCTAGAGAGGTTGATTTGAAACCGTCCATGATAGTACGGGACTAATTCTTTCTCTACCATCTCAATCAATTCGTCGTTGCGCGTAATTCTTTCGGTGAACGATTCTTCGACGGCTCTTATCAACGCATCCTCATAAACATCCAGCTTCTCTTTCAAGATGTTCTCGTACTCACTCATCCGATTACCCGCGATATACCTGAGTGTGAGGAGGTCATCCGCTATCTCATCTTCCCCCACCTGTGCAAGGTCGATTTTTTTGTACAGAAATTTTTTTCGTTCTTTACCTTCCAAATGACGAGACATATCTTTCGTATCATCGGACAAACGGTTCAAAAACACTGAATTTTTATTGGTCTGCTGCATCGTCCATCTTCCCCTTTAACTGTTGAGTGATTTCGTTGAACACCATGTCTATGTTTTGGCCGCTCACTTGTAATAAGCGTTCCCTAGATATTTTGCTTTTGAGCTTGTTGAAAGCAGCGTGAGTGGCCCTTTTCCCCAAGAACACGTAAATATCATATTGAACGCTGAATTCAGTTAATTCTATCGACGAATACTGGGTGATTTTCTGAAGATTGTATCTTTGCTTGTATTCGTTGATGGAGGCCTCGTCATATGGTGTATCTAAAAATAACGCCAGCTTCTTGTCGAGCAAAGAGACCTTCACCCTCGTGTCTTCATCATTACGATATAATTTGATGAGCTGTTCCTTCAATTCTTCATGGTTCTTTATTTTGTCCTGAACATCATCCATGTTCGAGGTCAAACTCTTTTTCAAAGAGAGTTTATGCGTTCTTTCCCAGATTTCTTTTTCAATCAAAATCATCTCCGACTGATTGAGTTCCCTCAACCGATGAAGCTCCCCGTTCAAAAGAAAGTGTACCCAGGTGTGTATGGGTGTCGTCTTCCATCTGCTTTTCAACTGGTTGATGTTCAGGTCTTGATATTCATTTTCGAAGGTCCCATACCATTCCGAGATGGCCTTGTAGACCCATACCCATTGACTGGAATCTTCCAGGCTCTTCTTCAAGGCATTTATATATTCAGAAGTCGTCATTCGAAAATTTTTCTTATGAACTTCATCCAAGTGTCGTCCCCCGGTGCCCTCCTCCACGATGTAGCCCATGGCGTCGAGCGCATATCCTCGGTCAACCGGAGAGAGCTGGATGAGGTTGATGAACATCTTGCTCGCCTCCACCCCATTACCTCCATTCAACATAAATTATTGTCAAACCCCCCTTCAGGTGCATTGATGAACCAGTTCTCTATCGACCCCGGAATTCCCTGCCAATCGATTGCATCATCGGACCTTATGTTATCTTCTTAATCGACCTGTCGACATGCAGCATGATCGTGTCAGACCTGCCCGCTGTCGTCCGGTCTTCTATATCTCCCGAACGACCATCCATTATACAGCCTCGTCAAAAGTGTGCGCCGGCGCACACTTTTGACGAGGCCCATATGACATCATACGTTGTAGAGGTAAGACAGATAAGCATCCTTCGATTCGAACACCATGTCGATGTCAGTGGCGAAATGATAGGACGACCTTTTCAGCAAGGCAACAAGGTCTCCATCTCCGAAAGGTTTTTCATAGGTGTCCTCCATCTCTTCGCGTAGATCGGCCAACCGCAGGACCGGACGCCGCTTCATCAGGTCATCGAGCAATGATTGAGGAAGGTTGCGACTCATCCCGCTAGTGAATAAATAGGTTTCCCCGACCCTCATATTGGAGATTTTCCCCGGTCTCCTCAAAATCCCCTCATAGACCCTCTCATCGAACCCATACTCCTCGAGCGGGTCGTTCTCCATGAGGTCGACGAGCTGCTCTATCGTATAGAAGCGACCGGTCTCCATCTCACCGAATACCGATTCGCGATAGGACTCCAGCAAACGGACGGTTATGCCGGCCTTGGAGAGCGCCCGTTCCGTGATGTAGAGGTCCGTCTCTATCTCGATGATTCTCCAACCGTCCCTCATCTTCGCAATCATCCTCGATGCATAAGGATGGGAAAGGATTGGGGTGTCCTCCATCTTGAAATAGTCGTTCCCCAAGATGACTTCCTCGATGTATGAACGGCTGTCCAAGTATTTTTTTCCGAGGATGTATGGTGATGAGATCCTATAGCCGAGGCTCTCCACCATGTCTTTGCTGATCCAATCCAAATTGAAATCTCGGATGACCTGCCTGCAAGCCTCCACGAAGGTCTCCGGGGTGTAAGCATCTTCCGTTACAATCCCTTTCAAGGAGTCCAGCTCCGTCTCGTCCAGCTCGATTCCTTCCGACACCATGTCCCTCTTCAGATTGATCTCATCCTTACGAATCTCGAAGAGTGGTGAGACGATATCGCTCACGTATTTAGCGTTCAACCAGAGCCCCTGTTTGGTGATCGTCTGTCCGTCGGGGAGGAGCGTGACGTCGTTCTTATTGTTCGCTTTTGGTCTTATATGCACCATCTTGTGCGCCCCCTGCCCAGGAAGGTTGTTCTTTGTGATCATTTCTTTTCCCTTAGGGGCTTCCCACATCTGGACCCCTTCTATCAATATGTCTGTCACCATCTTCCAATAGGATTTAAGACCTTGGACCTCTTCATCGGATGGCTTCCAGAGCAGCGGCCCGAGAAAGAACGCGTCCCCCTCCTTGTTCTCCCCGTACACCATGAAAAGGAATGTCGTCTTCCCGAGACATCTCATGATGGCACTGTCCTCCCATCCCGTCTCCACCCAGGAGAGGAAATCGATCACCTCGAGGACCGTGTTCTGTTTCGACTTGCCTTTCTTGTTGAGGTTGACGGACTTTACCATCAATCGTCCCTCAATGCCGTTCTCCAGATGCTCGACCGTCTCCTTGTGATGGTCGATGAGTCGCTTCGTGATGTTTGACGTCTTCGCCTTGCTCTCGTTCAGATCAGGATTCAGACCGACGTCCCACGACAACTGTCTCGCACCCTTGCCGATATATGTATCAAACACACCAAGATGTTCTTTCATGATGTTCCCTCTTTCTTTATAACTTTTCTATGTAGGAGAAACCTTTATAAGTTTCAATGTTTTCTATCTTACAATATTAGTATAATTCACTTTTCGTCTTCTCCGCATCATAAAAAAGTGTGCGCCGGCGCACATAATTGAATTTACGGTATTTGAAATAATTTAACATTATGATTTTTAAGGTCTTATCCCGTGGTGCTATGCTATATTTAGATGAGAAGAGGTGATCAGCATGGAGAACCATTCGAACTCCAACAGCCGCTCCCAACAACTCATCATTTCTCAAGCGGTTAATACTATCAAACAGCACGGTATGGAGGAAATCCTCCATAGCGTCTCCATATTTGACATCAACGGTTTCGTCGCAACGCTATACCAGGAGCACTATGCGCTCGAGAACATCGAGAGCGCATACAAGAAGATACGCTATTATGCCTTCATGAAATTGAAACGTCGCTGGGTGAGGACGGCAGTCCGCAATTACCAGGAGTCACGTGGGTACAACAGGGAGCTCCGCGCAAAACATGACATGATCTCCGCCTATGTCAAGGTGGCGGGGGCCGAGGGACTCCAGAAAGAGTTTCATGTGAAAACAATCGAGGACTATATGAATCTCTGTATCGCCGAGATCGAGGACTGGGCAGAGGACCCGAACCAGTTGATCCACACCTATCCATACTGGTCTCAAAAGACCGTGAATCAGAAGACCACGACATTGAAGACGGATGTGCTGATGATACTGGGTGAGGTGGCGAAGGAAATCGATTCCACGAAGAGGGTGGCCCATCATTCTCCGACACTGGCGGTGGACATCCCGTTCTTCGGGATGTCCGACCGTATCAAGAACAAGACCGATCAACTCGATGAAAAGCTCAATGACGCATCGCAGCTCAATCTCGAGCTCTTGAACTATGAGTCGGTCGTACCGAAGTACAAGGAGGGGGTCCCACAGAACCTCTCCGTCCTTGTCAGCAAGGAGTTCATCCAGGAACTGAACGGGAAAGTACCCGACCTTGACCCGAAGGACTTCGAGGCATTCACCGAGATACTGTCCTACCGTGACATCTCGTTCCAGACGAGTCGGAAAATCATCTTCCCGTTGGTCCGCCTGGTCGAGAAACTCTACTCCAACAAGAGCGGGAAGAGCTACGACCTGACGACGAAACGCCTGATGAAGCTCGGGTATTATCGGGTCGCGGGCCATAACGACGATGGGGATCTCTTCATCCGTGGGCTCTTCTCATCCGTCACGATCAAGAATGCGACGACCCTCGCCGACAGCCAGGTGGTCGTCACCGTCGCAGAGGAGGTCTACGACGACCTGCTCAAGCAACAGGTCGTCAGCATATACGGCGAGCAGATCGAACAGCTGAAGGGGAGCTTCGCCTATCACCTGGCGTTCGTGCTCCAAAAGGAACGGATCGCCTCCATCCAGACAGGGGAGCAGAGCCCCGTCCGGCGACATTGGCGTCAGTTCACCTATTCGATTCGATTCAACAAGTCCCGCAAGTCGGAGAACTTACGGGAGCTCGAGGTGAACCTGGATCGCATCAAAGAGCATGGGTTCATCCTGAAGGACTGGCACCGCTCGGGTGACTACTACTTCTTCACGTTCTATCCGCTCGAGTCGTGGGAGCTATTGAATCAGACGGACACATTGCTCCTCTGACAGGGATTCGAAAAGTGCAAGGGAAGCCTCTCGGTCCGAGGGCTTCTTTTTTTGTGTTCGTTCGCAATATCTGAAGTTTCACGTGAAATGACATCTGTCACGTCTTTGACGTCCAGACATCCGAGGTTACAAATGAGCGGAAACGATTGGGACTTCACGGTCCCGCGTCCTAGATTTGACTTGAAAAAAATCACAGGTGAATCTGGCCGTACTGAAATGACATTTTGACTAACAAAAACGGTATCAAATTTACCAAATTGATATATGCATGCTGAAATACGTCAAATTCCTCGTACTGGAACGACATTCTTATAAGAATTGGTCGCAGACCGTCGTACCGGAATGACATCACCTGCAATTTGGTCGTGAATCATCGTACCGAAACGACATATACAAGATTTTTATCGCAATTTGTCGTACCGGGGCGACAGACCGTACCGTTTCAAAAGAATCTTCAAAAAAAATTCAGCCCTCATTTCTTGAAAATGGTCGCAGACCGTCGTACCGAAACTGCATTATTGACGGTTTTGGTCGTGGTTCGTCGTACCGGGACGACATGTTTATGAAAATGGTCGCAGACCGTCGTACTGAGACGACATTCTGAACACTATTCTTCTGAAATTTCTACTTCAAAAGACTATTAAACGGCTTTCTTAAGCAATCCCTCTTAATTTGGTCGCGAAAAGCCGTACTGAAACGACACAATTTTATAGCTCTAAAATGGCTTAACATCAACGTTTCATCAAATTTGGTCGCAATTCATCGTACCAAACCCACACTTTGACACCATCTCGAAAGAACAAGATACTGAAACTAGCATATTTTAGGATAGAGGAGGTGTAGGGTAGGTGGCTTACAGAAACCGTCACACTTTAGTCGCGAACAAACTACTCGTCGCGATGAGTGGATTGACTCGTTGGACGAAACGAGATGAACATTATCGATACGAACAGCATCACTATAACATCCCTGCATGCTTCACTTCCATCAAATGGACAAAATCGCGGATCCGTCACGCCCTGACCCTTCTTTCTTATGCGGACGACCAAGGCAAAATCGAATTCATGGAAGACACGGAGCTTGCCACTTCCGCCCATACATCTGTCCGTTCTTTACATAACAACCTGAAAATGTTCGAGAGCCATGGATTGTTGCGACTTGTCCGTCATTTTCCTGGGGTGCTCTCCATCGAACTGAACGATTACCTTGAAAACTATCGTGACCTTTTTGTGGACGGGGCCTCTGTCGTCTCAAAGACCGGGTACACGTCTATTTGGCATGACCTTCTCGCTGAACTCCTCTCGCTTGATAATGTGAACGCTTTACGGCTTGCGTTACGTACGCTCGTCCAAGTCGAAAAAGATGTGCATGTCCAGTCGAATGAGCAGGCGATCCTCACCTATGACGAAATCAAGGGGTTCTTACCAAAATACTGTGGCCACAAACTTGCCATCCAAAAGATGATGTCACGGTTGAAGTTCCTCCAGGTCTCACTCGTAGAGGACAGCCGCCACTTCTTGAACGTGGTGAAGCAGAACGTGACGCTCAAGAAACGTGTACGGGACATCACTCGACCTGTCCTCGTTGAGATGACGTTGGACAGCGCGCGGGACAGCAAACTCATCCGGGAGGAAGAGCGTTCAGAGACTCAGATCGCCTGGTTCGAATTGCGGAAACGGGTAGGCGAGTTCTTCGACTTCGATGTGTTGAAGGTGAGCCGCGAATCCCTCTATTCGATGAGTGACACGTTCGGGGCATCCGCGTTCCGTGAGGTCTTGTCCGACTTGAAACAAGCGTTCCTCCACCACCGTGAGGATCTCGTGCATTCGAGTGAGCATCGACTCTTCTTCAGTGAGCCGATCCTCTACCTCCATCAGCAATTAAAGACCAGAATCGAAAAATCGGCTATCGCATGATGGCCTTTTTGTCATGCCTTTTTTTGAAAAATTGTATGAAAACCATATGAATATGCAATATATCTCTCCGTCTTCCATCAAAAGGAGACCGTCCGGGCCACGGACCTTCTTTGATTAGCCTATTTGGAAAAAAATCAAATCTATTGATCTGTATTTCAAATTTCTCATGAAAAAAAAGAGAGAAGTCGTTCCATTTATCAAAAGTGGTACGAAAAAAAAGAAGGCTCTTTGAAGGAAAGGAACTGATCATGACAGATATGCAAGTCTCTTTATTTCGTGTGAACGTTGGTATCACAAGGATTTATGCGTCCTCCATTTTTCCAACTCTTTCAATCCTTCTTTAATCCTTATTCATTCTATATAATCTTTTATATTCATAAGAATATGGTTTTTTATTCTTTTATGAAATCATATAGTCATAATAAATTATTTAAACTTTCAGCAACAAAAAAGGAGTTAAATGATGGACAGTTGAATATCTGTTGTTGAAAGTACTCTAATTAATTCCACTGCTGCAATAAATTATAATCACTTTTATTTTTCTATCTATATTAAGTGAGGAGCTATTTTATGGCCAAGCAGGATTATAATGAAATCTGGACTATAGTAGGCTATCGCGATTATGCTACTTCGCCTTTTTTCAGTAAAAACTATTACAGTAAAATGGTGACATTACGAAAAATGGAATACCTTTTGAGCAAACGACCAGATGATGTGTTTTATATTTATTATCGCCGTGAATCAGATGGTGTAGAAATGTACTTAAATCCTCCTGGATTCTATGAGGAAGAGGGAGAACCTTGGACGTATTATTGATCTTGAAGTATCAAAACTATAAAATATAGATTTTGAAAAAACACGTGTACATTTCGACATGGAAATGTACACGTGTTTTTTTAAAAATAGACTCCTAAATCGGATTGGAGTCTATTTTATTTGGCAGTGAATGATGTATGAGAGATTTCGACGTCGAAATGTATACGGTAATCTATGGTGAAATGTAATGTATACAATTCTTTTAAGTCGTATACGAGCTTTTTTTGTTTCGTATACAATTTAATTAGCTTTATAACCTGGACTGACCTTTGTTTTTGTTGTATCCAAAAAAAGAGTATGGCATCATTAAAAATAGAAAGGGGAGAGAAAATGAATATTTTGACGTTTTATATCTCGAAAGGCGGGTCTGGTAAGACAACATGTTCCTTGAATATGGCCTATGCGCTAGGTGAGTTGGGGGAACGTGTCCTCCTCATCGATTTGGACCCCCAAGGCTCTCTGAGTAAACTGATGTTAAAAGAGTCCGACACGATCAAATATATGACCATGTTCGATGTACATACACGAAATCTAGACATCAAGGACATTCTGTTCGATGATGAAACGTATCATGTCAGCCTCCTCCCCTCGAATGAACGAAATGCCAGGTTGATCAATGTGATTTCCGAACAAGACAAGCTCTTCCTATTAAAGGATATGATTTCGCCGCTCGAGGATGAGTTCGATTGGATCATATTGGACTCGGTCCCTTCTATTAATGAGCTCTCAAAAGTCGTCCTCTCGACTTCGAACATGACCATCATCCCGTTCATGCCGAAAAAGCTCGTCTTTGATCAGCTTGCAAGCACCATCCGTACGGTACAAAAGGTAAAAAAATTCTATAATCCGGATTTGGAGATTACCGGTGTCCTACCTGTCGCGATGGACCATACGCTGAAAGCAGATAAAGAATACTTCGAGGCGATGGAACAAATCACGTCGGCTGAATCGTTGTCCATCTTGCCTGTCGTGAAACGTTCGACTTTCATTGAAAAGGCGGCGGACAGTGGGAAGAGTGTCATCCAATACCGCTCGAAGGAATCAAAACAGTTATCCGAACCGTTTCGGGAGTTGGCGAAAATTGTACGAGCATCCAGGGGTGATTCGGTATGAAGGCAAGGAACCGAAACATCCACAAGGTCAAACCGAGTGAACAACACCCTTACCAGAGCGGGCTGACGAATATCAGCTCCCTCGTGCAAAAGCTCCCTGTCTCGAAGGAAGTCGAAGATCTCGTCTATGAGATCAATGAACTTGCAAAAGTGCAGACGATCTCAGTGTTCGAAATCGGGAAACGACTCGTCATCGCACGATCTGAGATGCGTGACAAAAAGGAATGGGGCACTTTTTTAGAGGCCGTCTCGATGTCCGCCTCGCTCGCATCTCGATACATCAAAGCCTATGACACGTTACATCCACTAGAATCATCATTGTCGAGCCTCCCCGCATCCAAAATCTTTGAACTCATGTATCTGGATAATATAGATGAGGTGGTCGAGCAGGGCCTGTACATCGACGGTGAGAGGAAGCAAGTCGAGGAGCTCACTGTGAAACAGATCCGTGACCTCCGAAAGGGAGGAACGCACACGCCACTCAAGGTGAGACCGTTCCAACAGGAGAAGAAGTCATCGGCAATCTTGTCCGCTCGTATCCCGAGCGACCTGTCGAAACAATTTCAGCAGTATGCGCATGCCCATAACCGTAGTGTCAGCGAGTTACTGGCAGAAATGATTGAACGAACCGTATCAGACAACATCATCGACGACATAGACGAACAAGGAGAACAGTCATGAAAAAAATCGCGTTGTACAACCGTAAGGGAGGGGTCGGGAAATCGACCACGACCATCAATCTAGCTCACGCCTATGCAAGGGACGGGTTGCGTGTACTCGTTATCGACGCCGATGACCAGGCGTCCTCGACGAACGGCCTCGGTCTGACGAACGACTATGAGGGCAAGGTGTTATTGGATTGTCTATTAGAGGAGAACGACCCGTTCTATACACCGATCGAACAGGTCATCGTGACCTGCGAATACGAGACAGGAACGATCTATTTGGTCCCGACGAGACGATCCGCCTCGCCGAGCGACCTGACCAGTCAGATCGGTTATGAATATCGTCTGAGCGAGGAGCTTGCGAAACTCGAAGAGTTGTTCGATATCTGCCTGATCGACTGCCCGGGTTCGACATCCGCCTTGAATCCCTATGCGCGCTGCGCGCTGGTCGCCCAGGACCGGATCATCATGCCTGTCCAGATGCAAAAGTTCTCGATGGACGCGGTCTACTCGGCTCCCGAGGAACTGGAAGAAATGAAACGCTTCCGAGAAGACATTCATATCGCGGCCTTCATCCCCACCATGGTGAGCGCCCGTTCCAAGGGGGATACGACGACCGTGGAGGAACTCGAGGAGCTCGGGGAAGAGGTGGGCATCCCGGTCCTGACGACGATACCGTATGCGGTGAAGGTCCAGACACTGCAGCGTGAGTCCCGACCGGTCATCGACCACAAGAGTCCCGCTACGGACGCATACCTACAGCTTGCACAGGAGGTACTCTCGTTATGAACCGTAATCGTAAAAAGCACACACCAAAAATCTCAACGTTCAATGCAAACCTGCCGGTGAGACAAGGATCAGGGGATTCGGACAATCGAAGCGAGCAAGTCGAGGCGGTGAAGGAGTTCTCTGCCACATCGACCGTGGCGAACCCTTACCAGTCCCTGCCGGCGACGGGCCTCTCGCGTGTCATCACGAAGAGACTTCCCGAGGACATGGCGGGAATCGTACAGTACTATAACCACATCGATGCCATTCAAGCCACGAGTTTTGTCGAAAAATGTCGGATACTAGCCCATGCGAGCAGCCTGTTCCGCGACCCTGACACAAGGGACGGATTCAAGGAGCAAGAGGGGAACTGGCAAGATTTCCTGGCGAAGATCGGGATGTCGCACTCTCAGGTGAATCGATTCGTTTCCTTCTGGAACACGTTCGGACCGAAGATATTGGAGAAGACGATCGAGCAAGAGTTCAGCGCGACGAAACTCGCCGAACTCCTCTCCTGGCCGGAGGACCCGAGACCTGCACTTCTGGAAGGGAAGACCTACCCTACGAAGAATGGGGAGAAGGGCGTGTATGAGATGACGCGTGAGGAGTTGCGCGAGGTGAAGAGGATGCTTCTGGAACGAAGAGAGGGTCGTGTCATCGAGAACACCAGGACCCCTAATCGGAACATCCGCATCACTTTCAACGATGATGACGCCCTGCTCTATCAAAGCCTGTTGGAGAAGGCACGGGAAGAGGCGGTATCCGAGGATGAAATCATTCGTCGAGCCTTGCAGGAATACTTGTCTTCAATCGGAAGTCAGTGAACTAAATTATGAGAATCGGGGGATAAGAAGATGAATGAAAGGAAGCCGGGATTTGGAGGGGGACGATATCAGGATATTCGCATAGAAGACCTGCAACACAGTTTTTTGGGAATGATTGATGTCGCAGAGCGAGAGGGGTATCCATTGTCGTTCAATTCGGTCATCCAGTTGATTCGCCAAAATCTTACTGTTCAAGATTTCATTTCAGGTGAACCTGCTATTATAGACCGGTTCAGGGAACCGGTCTATAAAACGCTCACCGCCCTCATGGGTATATATGGACCCGAGGAGTTTACACGCATGAGTGCCGAAAGGACCTTCTACCACCTTATCATTATGGGAATGGGAGTGAATGAGTCGCTGCCAAGACTTTTAAAAGTCAAAGGGTTTGACTACCATTCATTTCGAAACGTCGACTATGAGACGTTCAAAGAGAGGACAGGGGGCCGAAATCGGTTAAATACATACGAAAAATTGACGAACTCATACAAAGCGTTCGAAGAGGCGGTGGGGCCAGATTCAACTAAAACAGTTTTTTCTAAACCTCTTCCGACACCATCGATTCCGCCCCAAGGAAGGTCCGTCCATATCGGAAAAAGACAGTTCACACTTCTTGAAAGAAGGTTCTTGAAGAATTGGTATGACGAATTGGGTGACACGTTCACAGTAGATGAACTCAAAGAAAAATTCGGAAGAGATGAGCGGTATGTCCGATTGGTCCTTCAGTCGTCGGAAGAAAAGGGGTTGCTTGTACAGGACGAGCATGTTGTAAAAAAGATAAAGAGGACGTTCGAAGAATTGTTGGCTTGGGATGGATTGCCTGAAAAAGAGTTCATGCATATGAGGTTTCATGGTCTGAAGAGTGTGAATGAGATATCGATACGATGTGGGATTTCCAGACAACGCGTATCCACTCGTTTGAATACGGCCATGGAACTCGTCCCACTCACTCACATCGATGAAACCAGTGCTCATCTTAGACTGTTTACCCGATTCAACCTTTCCGAGGATGCTTTCGTTGATATCTTCGACATGCATCGTGGAGTTTATAGGATGCTATCAGCTAGACTGAAGCGTGGAGAAAGACATATTTCGGAAATTTACGACAATTTGGAACCAGAGCAACAGAAGAGGTTCGAACGACATTTTTCATTGTTCTTATATAATGGTGAGCTGGTACCGGTCAATAAGAAGAACATCTTTGAACATGTGCTCCGTATTCATGCGTCAACGACCCCTATACATATCGAGGAGGTCAAAAGGCACTACGAACAATTTATAGCAGAGTACATCCCTTCCGAATTAGCCACTTCTCTTCTGACCGATGAGATGACGTTAAAAGGGGTGGGCGAAAGGTCAGAGGTTGTCCTCAACTCTTACGGACACAGGTTGAGATTCCATGACCCTAAGGTCTTCATAGATGAGAGGGTAGAGCGTCTGCAACGTTTGCTTCAACTAGAACCCGGTGTATACAACACGCGCTACATCTTTCAACTCGACCCCGAACTGATGGAAGAATTGAACTGCCAAGACCCTTCAGAACTCCATAACATCATCAAAACCAGAATCTCACATCCTCATGTCACGATGGGAAGGATGCCAGAACTCGCCATCGGTGTCAGTGATAAACTCACTTGGGTGCGTCACCTAATCCGTGAGCATGCCCCGATACCGCTCGAGGAATTTCTAGACATGCTGTCCCGTAGATTTGGACTTCATATCCCTTCGATGCGTAGCCTGGTCCAGACCACCATGTTAGAACATTTATCGCCTGATAACATATTGATAGCAAGCTTCCCGACCATCACGGACGAGGAGACGGAGTGGTTGAGGACAATCCTCGCCGAGGACATCTACACGTTCGACCAACTGCTCGACCTCCATAAGGACGTCCCAGACCTCTACGACAGGTTCTTGAACAAATGGGTCCTGTCACACGTCGGCTACACGATCAGCGGGGGGTTCATCGTCAAGTCTGAGTATGGGAGCGGGGAGGCATATTTCCGGGACGTCATCAAATCCAAAGACCTGTATCGAATACAGGACATCCCGGCTGCCAAGACGCAGAGTTACTTCAAGGTATTGAAGGACCTAGAGACAGAATTAGAGATCTTCAGGGCGGACGACGACCACTACATGAACATCGGGCGATTGGAGAAGGGCGGCTTCTCAAAATCGATGATCCGGGCTGAAATCGAAGACATTGTCGAGGCTGCAAGACATCTCGACACGGAATATTTCACATTCCCCATGCTCCAAGAGGTCTGCGATTCGGAGTTGGTCGACCTAGGGATGGAGAATGTCTTTTACGAGAGGCTGATTCGCCTTCACCCTGATGTGAACTTCATCCCGTCAGGTGGGGGGGACGTCTTCTATTTCTCTAGAGAAAAGAGGATGCTTGGACATTTCTATCTGGCACACCTCCATGAAAGCGAGGGCATCGACGTCCACGTATTCGAAAGAGGGCTCGAGGAACGTTATGGTATTACGTTCAACAGCGGGAAGATCATCGAATCCATCAGGGACCGGAGAGGATTCTTCTCACCAGAGACCGAGAAAGTGTACCGAGACAAGTCGATATTCCTCGATGATCTTTATCGAGACTGAAAACATCACACAATTTATTGGAACGAGGTAATGAACTTGAGAACAGAACAATCAATCGAGACCATCAATTTGAGAGGGCGCATCGGTCATGACATCATGAAGACCGACCAGAAGCGGAAGCTCGCCCTGAAGGGTGAGGTCAAGAGCTTCGACGTGTACAAAATCCCGCTCGACCTTCTCCTTTATAACAAACGAAACGGACGTATCATCAGCTGGATGAACAAACTCGAGTCCGAAGGGGTCGTCGTGGACGAGCTGTCAAAAGACGAGTACAACGAGAAGGTCGAGACGATGATCGTCGACTCGAACCGGACCGCCCTCGAGAAGACGAAGAAGAACATCAAGGCCCTCGGGCAGATCCATCCTGGTGTCGTACTGAACAACGGGACCGTGATTGACGGGAACCGGCGATTCACCTGCCTTCGTCAACTCAAGCGTGAGGACGGGGGAGACCTTTTCTTCGAGGCCGTCATCCTCGACCCCGAGGAGGGATTGACGGACGCCGACATCAAGCGACTCGAGCTGCGCATCCAGCATGGGGAGGAGCGTCCGGTCGATTATAACGCCATCGACAACCTGGTCGACGTCTATAACGACATCCGGATCAACCGTTACTTCACGACCAAGGAATACGCGGCGAACATCGGCAAGAAAGAATCCGATGTCAAGAAGATGCTCGAGAAGGCCGACCTCATGGTCGAGTACCTCAAGTTCATCAATGCGGAAGGCAGGTTCTATGTCGCACGTGAGCTCGAGCTCGACGGTCCGCTACAGGAGATGACCGGGATCCTGCGGAAAGAGAAGGATGAGGAGGACCGCATCCGGGTACAGGACGCGCTCTTCACGGCATTGAGCACCTCGAAGGACAGGGACCTCACCCGTTACATCCGTAAAATCGGGAAGGACATCCTCGGAAGCAAGAACCGTGAGGAATTCCTAGAGGAGTTCGAGGACATCGTGGACGACGTGCACGATGCCTTCCAGGAGAGGGAGACCGTCGACATCTCGACAATCCGTGAGGTGAACAAGGACCTCGAACAGGTTCGTTCCGAGGCATCTTACATCGTGAGTCGTCGTGCCGAGGAGACGGCCATCACACGTGCCCAGATGAAACCGGTCGACGCGTTGAACACCTCGCTCAAGGCGCTCGAGAACATCGACACAGAGCAGGTGTCGAGGATGGATGCACATACGAAGGGTGAGTTCGACCGATTGGTGAACCTGTTGCGGGAGAGACTGGACTCCCTATGAGGGCCGAGTCGGACTTTCGCCTCCTCGACCTGAAACCCTCATATTATACGAACCAGACGAGCATCGCGAACACCTTCTATGATCCGGTTCTATCGAACGCCGTCTCCTATGACCGTGTAAGCGGGTATTTCAGCGGGAAGGCGTTCGCGCATTATGCTAAAGGGATTCAAGGGCTGGTCCGGAACGGGGGAAGGATGCGCCTCATCATCTCCGAGGAGATTGCAGAGGAGGACTTCCTTCAGATGACCGAGGGATATCGTCTGAGACGTGAGCTTGAGGAGGACCTGTTGGACCGACTCGACGAGAAGCTCTCCCTCCAGGAAGAGGCGGACTTCTCGAACCTGGCCCATCTCATCGCGAGAGGGGTCGTGGACGTCCGGGTCGGCTTCATCCGTGCCGGACTGTTCCACTCCAAGTTCGGGCTCGTCAGGGACGCGGAGGGGAACATCCTCTATTTCACCGGGTCCAACAACGAGACACGCGCCGCCATCGAGCACAACTATGAGTCGTTTGACGTCACAGGGACCTGGCTGTGCTCAGACTTCGACCGTCAAAAGATTGACAGGGCCATCGAGGAGTTCGAGAGCCTCTGGTCCGACGGTTCGGGCAGACACGGTGTCCGTGTCAGGGAGTTCGAGGAGCTCGTGCTGAGTCATATCCTGAGAAGAGACAAGGGGAGGATCATATTGGACAAAGAGATGTTGTTGGACGACGCCCTGGTCCTGACGTTGGATCAGGGCAGGCTCGTCGTCCATGACCGGGTGGCGCCTGGCAAGTTACGTGCGAACGAGCGCACATTGACGAGGACGCTCGTCCCGTTCTGCGAAGGAGGATATCCTTCTTTCCGCTCAGACTTGACGTATGTGGAAATCAAGAAGGTGATCAGCCATCTGGAGCGCCTCGGCGCACGGCGGGGTTTCGAGGTCGTCGTCACCGAACGTCTCCAGCAATATCTGGGTGACCAGGAGTTCATGATCGAGGAGAGGGCGGAGTATGCGCGTCTCCTCAAGTCGTCACACGAGAAGGTGCAACAAAAGTACGAGACCTTCTCGAGCATTGTGGACAGGGAGCTCGAACGAAAGCTCCGGGAGCGGCAGATGCGCTCGGCCTTCTATATGGTCGAGATGCAGAAAGCGGCGAACTTCTCCGTGCCGGGTGCGGGGAAGACCTCGATGATCTATGGCGCGTATGCATACCTCTCCTCGAGAGAGGTGAACAAGGTCGAGCGGCTCGTCGTCATCGGGCCGAAGAACACGTTCATCTCATGGAAGGACGAGTTCCGGGCGAACTTCGGGAACAAGCGAGACCTCAGGGTACTCGACATCCATGAATCGGTCGAGCCGTTGCTCGCCCTGAAGACAGACGCACACCTCTATGACCTTATCCTGGTCAACTACGAGTCACTCGGCAAATATGAGCGAGTCCTCTCGGAGGTGATCGACCGTTCCACCATGCTGGTCTTTGACGAGGTCCATAAAATCAAGGGACTGAACAGCATACGCGCAAAATCCGCGAAGGCGTTGGCGCCCCTGGCGCCTTACAAGTTTGTCCTCACCGGGACA
Source organism: Exiguobacterium sp. s28 (assembly GCF_018618135.1). Lineage (NCBI taxonomy): Bacteria > Bacillati > Bacillota > Bacilli > Caryophanales > Exiguobacterium > Exiguobacterium sp. s28. The sequence goes on from NZ_JACSLL010000008.1 coordinate 73,005, forward strand.
CCGATACCCAACACCTATGAGGACATCTATAACTTCCTCAACATCCTGTACGGTGAGGAATACAAGTCATTCTTCAATTTCAAGCCTTACGAGCTAAAGGAACCGAACGAGTCGAAGGTCCAAGAGGTGAACATGAAACTGGCGCCGTTCTTCTGGCGAACGAACAAGCGGGAGCTCGGCGTGCCGGATGCGGATGACGACATCCTTTACAGAATCGTCGCAGACGACACGGAACAGCGCATCATCGACCTCCTCTATCGGAAGTACCGTGGGAACCCGTTCGCCCTGTACATCCGCCTCATCCAGGCGGCATCGAGCCCGGAGCTCGTCCTCCGGAACATCGACATGGCGGAGATGTTCGGGGAGGATGCGGCTGAAATCCCTCTTCTGGACGGGGAGGGGCAGCCCGATGTCTCCTTGGATATGGAGGAGATACGTCTCCTCAGGTCCGTCCGAGAGACACGGAAGTTCCGTCGTGCCATCGACACCGTCACCTCCCTCCACAGGGAGGGCAAGACCGCGGTGGTCTGGTGCATGTTCGTGCATACGATAGACAGGGTCCATGAGGAGCTCTTGTCGAACGGGATCAGGTCCGCCGTCATCTATGGCAGCACGCCACAGGAGGAGCGCGAGCGACTGATCCGTGCCTTCCAGAACCGTGAGTTCGATGTCATCGTCACGAACCCGCACACGTTGGCGGAGTCGGTGTCGCTCCATCATGTCTGTCACGACGCGGTCTATCTCGAGTATTCGTTCAATCTCACCCATATGCTCCAGTCGAGGGACCGGATCCATCGTCTGGGACTCCAAGAGGGACAATACACCCGTTATCATTACATGATGATGGAGGGCCAGCCCGATAGACAGAACATGGTCGATGAGAAAATCTACATCCGACTCAAGGAGAAGGAGCAGCGTATGCTCGAGGCGATCGAGAACGGCGAGCTCCGACCTGACCCGAACGTGAACTATGACGACATCGTCGCCCTGTTCGATTGAACCGATAGTCGAACGATTTAGATGGAGGAGGTCCGCCGAAGGCGCGGACCTCCTCCATTTTGTCGATTTCAAATAAACAGACGAGGTGGTGTATCGGGACAGATGAGTCATCGAAGAGATATCCCTCCTTTGTAAAAATGATGATACGTCCCCTAAAAATCAGGGAAAAAGATAGGAAAGTGGAGACAAAAAAATGAATACCTGGGTACTGGACCTAATACATGTATTCAAAATCGGACGAGATGCCGTCTGATGGTCAAGGGAGGAGGAATGAGAGATGAAAAGCGGGCCTGGGGAGCGTGGCGCACGAGCGGGTCGGACGGACAGGGAGCCATTCGAGAGGAGGGTCGCGAGGAAAGGAGTCGAGCATGTCTTCTATGAGAACGTATATGACGAACTCGGCGACGTCTTCTCCCTAGAAGAGGTGGCGACCCTTCTGAAGACCGAGAAGGATGATGTCGCCGATCTGCTCGAGAAATCTTCGAGGCATGGATTCGTCAGACCGGACGGTGAGAACTTCAAGAAGAGGACACGGACCTTGTCCTCGCTGTTGTCCTCGGATGACATCCCGGAGTCGGAGTTCGTTCGTGCAAAATTAGAGACCGGTCTGGACGACCTCGTGCTCGCCGAACGCCGTGGACTACCGCTCCGGACCTTCAAGAAAAACCTTAAGAGAGCTTTGGCGATGATGCCGGTGACGCATGTCTCGGACGCCCGACGATACCTCAACAGGTTCAAGTCCTATGCGTTCACCGAAGAATCGTTCATGGCGGTGTTCGCCGAGGACGCTCGGATGTACCGCTTCCTGTCCCTCAAGGTACGAAGCGACCAGCGGGATGTCAGAGGGATGTATGCCAGGTTGAACGAGGTGCAGCGCGAACGGTTCAGGCGTCACCTCTCTGTCTTCGTGGACCGTTCGGGAAATCTAGAAGAGGCCACCATGACCGGGGTCTTCGAGCATGTGTGCTGGATGAACGCCGGTCAGGCACACATGCCCATCGATGGATTGAAGACTCTCTATGACGCCTTTCTCGACGAGCAGTTCGATGAGTGGACGACCGAGAGGCTCAAAGCGGATGAGAGGAAGCTCGCATCCATCGCCTCTAGGTCGAGCCGGGTACTCTCCTCGGGCAATCGATATCGATTCCATGACGACTCGGTGCTCACCAAACGAAACCTCCAACGTCTGAGGGGAGTTCTCAGGCTGGAGCCCGGCTTCTATAGCACCGAACACATCTTCGGCCTCGACCCATCCCTCATGGAGGATCTGGACTGCATCACGCATGAAGAGCTCCATCAAATCATCAGACACCACGTCACCGTCAAGAACGTGACCATGGGACGCCTCCCCGAAATCGCAATCGGTGTGGACGACAAGTCGGTCTGGCTGAAGAGACTGGTCCGAAGACATGGGCCGATGGAAATCAGTGATTTCCTTGAAATCGTGCATGCGAGTTTCGGGCTGTCCCCTCGCAGCGTGAGACGGACGTTGAAGGATGCGCTGCCAGAACTCGTCTCACCGGACGGCATGATCGGGGTCACGATGTCGGGAGCGACGAAGCGAGAAATCGACTGGTTCTCGAGGCGTCTCACGAGGGACATCTATACCCTTGAAGAACTGGAAGGCATGTTCAGAGAGGTGGAGGATTTCAAGGCGAGGTTCATGAATCCCGTCTCCCTGGAACGTTGTGGCTTCACCCTACGGGGAGGCCTCGTCCTTCGTTCACACCACGATAGCGCAGATTCATATTTTAAAAAACTACTCGTCGCGAGCGACTTCTTCATCGTCCCGGACGAACCTGCATTCAAGACCGCCACTTTCAAAAGGGCGGTGAAGGACCTGGAAGATAGACATGATATCTTTCGGTTCGATGAACGGCAGTACATCCATCTGACAAGGCTCAGGAAGGCGGGCGTCAACAAGGGTGTCGTGAGGGGATTCATCAAAGAGGTGATCGAACACGTCAAACGACAGCAATGGGAATACTTCACTGTCCCGATGATTCATCACCAGGTAGAGTCGTCCTTGTGGGAGCTCGGTCTAGAGGATATCTTTTTCGAGGGACTCTTACATTCGCATCCTAAAATAGGGGCAATCAGGACCGGCTCAGGTGATATCTTTTATCTTGGGAAAGGGCCAAGGAGCCTTGGAGGTCTCTTCATCGAGCATCTCCCAGAGGATGGGGGCATGGAGCCCCTCGAGTTGAGAGAGGACATCGAGTCCTCCCTTCATCTCCTCTTTGACGAGAACGCCATCGTCTCGGCCGTTCGGGACCGAGGAGGTCATTTCTCTCCGGAGACAGGCAAGCTCTATCAGGACAAACAGACATTTCTGGACAGCATCTACTCGAATGATGAATGACAGGGGAGGGATTGGGCATGAGGACAGGAACAGGGAACATCGATCTCAGTAAACAAATTAGGAAGGATATTTCTCTTACCGAGCAGAAGAGGAAGCTCACATTGAAAGGGGAGACGAGGGTATTCGATGTGTATCGGATTCCCCTCGAGCACCTGGTCTACAATCGACGGAACGGACGAATCATCAGCTGGATGAACCGTGTCGAGTCCGAGGAAGAGGACATCTCGACCCTCGACAAGGATGAGTACAACGACAAGGTGGAGAAGATGATCATCGAGTCGAACAAGGTGGCGTTTGAGAAGACGAAGGCCAACATCAAGAATTTCGGACAGCGCATCCCCGGTGTGGTGCTCAACGATGGGACAATCGTGGACGGGAACCGTCGATTCACCTGCCTCCGCCATCTGAGACGAGACCACGGGATGGATGTCCTATTCGAGGCGATCATCCTCGACCCGAAAGAAGGGCTCTCCGATATCGACATCAAACGGCTCGAGCTCAACCTGCAGCATGGTGAGGAGCGCCCGGTGGACTACAATCCGATTGACAACCTCGTCGACGTCTATAATGACATCGTCGTCAATGAATACTTCACGGAACAGGAGTATGCGTTGAACACCAACAAGAAGCTCTCGGAGGTCAAGAAGATGGTCGAGAAGGCCAAACTGATGGTCGAGTACCTGGAGTTCATCAACGCCGACGGAAAATTCTATCTCGCGAGGGAGCTGGAGCTGGATGGTCCCCTCCAGGAGATGGTCGGCATCCTGAAGAACGAGAAGGACGAGGAGGAACGGATTCGAGTGACGGACGCGCTCTTCACAGCGCTGACGATCTCCAAGAACAAGGACTTGACCAGATACATCCGTCGCATCGGAAATGACATCTTGAAGGCACCGAATCGAGAGGCGTTCCTCGAAGAGTTCGACGAAATCGTTTATGATGTCGCCGACGCTTTTCAAGGAAAGGAGAAGGTCGACCTGGAGGCAATGAGGCAGCTCAACTCGGAAATGAAGGACCTGAGAGACGAGGCCGCCTCACTCATCGACCGTAGGGCCGACGAGACGGCCATCTCCAGGGCGAAGATGAGACCGATTGATGCATTCAACACGTCCCTGAAGACGCTCGATACGATCGATATGGACCATATCGGAAGGCTCGATCAGAAGAACAGGGAGGAGTTCATCCGTCTCATGGGACGGATGCGGGGAGTGCTGGACTCCTTCGAGGAACGTCTTTCATGATGGTTCGGCAATGACAAGGCTGTAAAACCGAAGAAGTCGCCGACATATGTGCCGGCGACTTCTTTTCATCAGACGACAGAGCGCCTCATGTTCTCGATGACATCGAACGTTCGTAGGAAACGGGGAGACAGGGAAGTGTGTGCGAACCTGGGTGCAGGTCTCCCGCCCCTGGCGGCCGTCCTCGCGACGACGGTCTCGATGTCGAGAAGATCAGGGAGTATCGAAGAGATGACGGCCTCGGTGTATCGGACGAACGGCATCCGGACACCCATGTGTCGAGGACTCGGATAATTGATGTCCTCCTGCAAGATCAACCAGTAGAGGAGCACCCTGGTCTGTCGACCCTCCAACCTGTGTCCTGCGATTTCGAACGGGGAAGGAAGGTCCACAGTCCCGGTCAGTCCATTTGTAGCCAAATCCTCTAGAAAACAGAGCATCGACTCGGCCCCGTCGTGTCCCGATATCTCGCAATACGTATGGACCGCACGGACCACGTGTGTATGCGAGGGGGCGAAATCGTTCAGATAGAGGCAATAATCACCGGTCTTGCCACCGCGTAACGCTCCAGGATATCGCAGTTGTAGGCCCGGGACATGTTCCTCCAAGGAGTATGTGTTCCCATGGACCTCTTGGACCGGCATCTTCGTATAAAGATTTTTCATGTATAGAATGTCATCTGCGAACGGCATGGACGAATCCTCCTGAATAATTTTCCTAGAGTCGAACAGATGTGTTCATCTTGAAGAGGTTTTAAAGATGTTCGCCCGATGAAGGTGCATGTATGCCTTGTTTCTCGGTATATGTGAGAGATGCATCATCTCGTCTATCGACAACCTCTGCCATTCCTGGCGAGGGAACATCTCTGAAATCAGAATCCTCCCATCGTCCTCGAACGTGATGAATCCTTTGTCGAACAATGCGTCGTGGGTGACGCAGAGAAGGAGCCCATTGTCGGGGTCTTGCCGTTGATGTTCGTCGGCGACCGACCATGGGATGATATGACTCGCGACCAAGAGGGGCTCGACCGCCATACCACACAGTTCACAGCAATCGTTTCTTTTCAGGAGTTCCCGTCTGAATCTTCCCTGTGTTTTTCGGAAAGATGCCATGCGATAACCGATACTCTCCATCTTCACCTTTTTCTTGTTGCGGTTGAGACTTTGTACCTGAAACGGTTCGACATGTGGGTCAAATGCTCGTTCGGCCAGGAAGCGGAGCCACTCCACAGGCGCATTTTCAGAATCAATCTTCCCATGCTTCAAGTCGAGCAACCACTCCCTGGTGACGGTCGTCCTCAAAACGGTGAATCGCCCGACCAGGTTCTCAAAATCCTCCCCTGTCTGATTCTCATTGAATCTCTCCAAAGTCAAGGCCTCTGAAGCGTCTAGTCCCTCGACGTAAGGTACGGCCAAGCCGATGTATTTGACGCTCCCGTCAGGAAGTTTCTCAAAGTAAAAGAATGGCACGATATGTTCACCAAATCCCTCGTATGATCTTCTGAAATATTTGATGAACGCCTTGTTTCCTGCTTGTTTCGTGGAGAGATGGTCTCTGCCAGGTTTTTGATTGTCCCCGTGATAAGTCAGAATACCGCTAGCTGTATCATAGACGTTTGGCCAATTCAGCTGTGCGCCACTGTTCACGAGTACAATGAACGCCTCTTCTTCAGATGACCCGTTGCTAGGATGTAACATGGTACGGCGAATCCCACCCATGTTACCGATTCCCCTGTATCCATCGAATTTGAAAATCCTTTGAATCGGTTCATCTCTCGTATAATTTCCTGTGTCACCAGAAAGGTACACTCGTTCAGGAACTAGGTTTGACATAGGTAAATCTTTAAAACTGACCGTATCCATAATGACTCCTCCCAAAAATACTTTTCTCCTCCTTCTCAGGACCTTGTGATAGGTCTCGGTACGAAGATGGAAGTTTCTCTTATTCATTATAGGTCGTTTCCTTTCCTAAAGGATGTCATATTTTTATCCAGGTGGTTAGGAGTCCCTATTTATCAATATTTATAGAGTGTATGATACATGATGAATATACATCTTCTTCCTGAGAATGGTTGATCAAGAGTCAAGACGGTGATAAAATAAACGAGAACATATGTTTCAAGGAGTGATCATTATCAAATTTATCAATCAAGTATTCAATGGCATCGATTCGATGACGGAGCACGGATTGACCCCACGCGAGGGACAAGAGAATCTGATGTTGGACATCGCCCAGGCGATGGAAGAGAACCAGGTGCTCATCGCGGAGGCGGGGGTCGGGATCGGCAAGTCCTTCGCCTATCTCATGCCTGGACTGATCCGGAGCTGGCAGACCGGGAAGCCCCTCATCGTCTCTTCGTCCTCTATACAACTGACTGAGCAACTCGTCTCGGACGTAGAGAAGGTAGGTCAAATCCTTTCGAAGCCATTTACCTACACGGTAGGGAAGGGGCGCACCAACTATTCTTGCTTCAAGAGATATGAGTCCGGTTCGAGTCGTTTCAAGAAAGACTTTTCAAGTATCGGGGCGTTGCAAGAGGCCTGGGGCGGGGAAGAATTGACTCCTTCTGAGAAGAGGGGCCTACAGGTGGAGTCCTGCCTGTTCAACCGATGTGAGCTCAGACATGCATGTGAATTCTACACCATGAGACAACGCCTCGCGGGACGAGGAGGGTCCTCGGTAGATTGTCTCATCGTGAACCATAACCTGCTCGTCGAAGACCTGAGGCAGAAGCTCTCCGGTCGCAAAGGACTCATCGAGGAAGGGCACGCCACCGTCATAGACGAGGCTCATAAGTTCGAGGACGTCGTGAGGGACGCGCTGAATACGAAATTGAGCCATCATGACGTCAAAAAGCTGAGACGACTTGTCGAAGATGTCCGGTTGAAGCGATTTGACATCGTGTCACTCGAACGAGACCTGCTCGACCTGTTCGATACATTCTATACCTACCTTTCCTCGAAGTACGGCAGAGAGGCAGAATATGTGCTCGATAACCGGCTCGATATCGCGGATGTCGTGCACGGTACACGGGAAATGATGAATAAGGTTCTTATTAATCTAGGTGCACTCCTGGAGGCGCTGACTTATCACGATTATGACGATTCGAGAGAGGACCTGTATGAGGAGACGGTCACGCTCGCCGAGACATTCCATACATATTTGGATTCGTTGTTGACGGAACGATCAGTGTACTGGGCGGTCTATGAGCGAGAATTCAGTCGGAGAGGCTTGTTCCTCTGCAGCGCTCCGAAAAACATCGATAAGTTCATACAGAAATTGTTGTTCGGACGAGGGAACTCGGTGATTTTGACATCTGCCACGCTTGGTACGGGAGACAAGACGACGGATTTGAAAAAATATTATGGGTATCAAAGGAGGACGCTAGGTCTGCCCGTGCGCACCGAATACAGTGATCCACAACCCTCCCCATATGACTATAAGAGCAATACACGTCTTTATGTGCCAAGGGAGGAAATCGACGTGAGAACGGATGAGTCAATCGAGTCGATCGCCTCAGAAATCAAACGGCTGGCCGATGTGTTCGAAGGCAAGACTTTGGTGTTGTTCACCTCGAAACGCCAACTCGACCAGGTCGACCTGTTGCTACAGGAAAAGAGCCAAGACGCGGCGTGGACTTTGATGAGACAAGACGGAACAAAGTCTGTCCGAACGCTCCAAAAAGAGTTCACGGACGGGGGCGGCAAGGTCCTCCTCGCGACGGGATCCTTCTGGGAGGGCGTTAATATCAAAGGGAATGCGCTCTCCTGTCTCATTGTCGTTAGATTGCCATATCCGGTACCTGACCCTGTGATTCAACATAAGACCACTTTGATACCTGGGACTGTCGAAGATGAGATGATGATTAAACTGAAGCAAGGAACCGGTCGGCTCATCCGATCAGAGGAAGACATGGGTGTGGTCGCAATATTGGACAGCAGGATCATCCGACGGCCTGAAATCCTAAGCTCCTTGGCGTTCGGTCCGATGCTTCGCGACATTCAGGACGTAGAAGCATTCGTTGAAGGTGAGATGGATCATTATCTTGATTCAAAAAAAATCACCACCATGGTCGAATACTGATGTTCAGGGTCGAGGTACCTACAGTAGGATGGAGGATGAGAGATGGTTCAAAAACTGATTGATTACTATCTAAAACGTTTGGAGCTTGAGCAAAAAGAGGAAGGGGGTATCTTTAAGAGGATACCCTCGATGCGAATGTTCGTCCTCTCGATTCTATTGAACCTCTCGGTCCTGGCATTCCCTGCCATCGTTCCTCGAATGGTAGAGAGCATGATAGCTCTCAGTCTGTGGTGCATCGCAATCGTGATGACATCTTACATGATGAGATACTACAATGACATGTCTGATAGAAAACTCAAACAAGCGAGAGTCGAGCGATTCAAGCGGATGAAGGGTGTTGTGAGCGGTGTCCTCGAACACGACTATCACATCCATCGATCGATCCATATCAGGGAGTTGGCAGATTTAGTCGCAAAGCGTGTTGCCCCACATGAGAATAGGTATTCATTGGACGCGGTGTACCTGACCGTGTTCATATCATCATCGATTTCTATCTTGAACTCCACTGCAGAGCTGCAAGCGACCCTCAAGTTCTTGTTTGTCTTCAGCACATTGATTCTGTTTGTCTTCGTGCGGTATCTGGTCTCTTTTTTTGAGATCGTCTCGAACAAGAGATTTAGTCAACTCGGTGTGTTGCATGAAATCATGGAGGAACTATATGTGGAGAGATTGATTGAGGAGTCCCGGGTCGAGGACCAAGCTTCTCGACGAGGGGGACCGGGGGAATGACGTGACTGAACCGGTGACATTGGAGGAGGGCATGGGTGTGACCATACCCTCCTATATTATGTGCGTTATTTTGGAAGGATGGCGAGTCTCGATGTCGAAAGGTATCGATGAGCCATATATCATTTGACGATATCAAATAATAGGGAGGTGCTCGGTATGATAGATATGAAAGAAGTCTTGAATTACATCGAGGGCTCCACAGAGATAGAACATATGTTGACGACCGATTATGTTCGATACAGACATCCCTACGTGCAGCAGGGGACGAAGAATCGTAGCGCGCCCCTTTTCACCACGGTACTATATGAGATGATTCTGGAGAAGCGGAGTCTACCTCGCTGTACGGAGTTCGAGGAAAAGTTCGTCGGCGATTACTTTCCCGGATCGAACCGTGAATCGGCAAAGAGTCAGGCCAATCTCGCCTACAAGGCGCTATTGACAGACATACACTTCTATTTCATTTTGCAGGAGACGGGAATCTTCGACTCGGTCGAGATGAGCCTTACCCATGACGTGTTCATGAAAAGTGACATCTTGCTGGGGTCCGGAGATTTCTCCATGGGTCTTCAACTATTCTCGGGTGACGCCGCATATGAAAGGACCAAGAGACTGTCATTAAAACGAATCGAATCTTTCACCTCCTACCCGATACATCTCTTTCGTTTGAAGTCGAGGAAGAACTGGAAGGATGCTGAAGGAAAAGCGTTGTCGCTATACGAAGAGGAGGACGCCTATGAAATCTTTGGAATCATGCAAGGGCATGAGGCAGGGATAGAAATGGACCTCGTCCCCGAGAAGGGGGTGGACCGGTACGCCCTTCATGAAGAAGAACACGCTATACAAGAGACCGACCGAACGAATGCACCGCGTCACTCAATCGTCTTCGGAGGAGACGTATCACCCTCGGTCATCGACTCGATGAGGATACGAGGAATCAAGGTCTATCACATCCCTGTGAACATCTCGGGCATCACCCCGTTCACTATCAATGATGGTGTTGGCCACCAAAGATATGCGAGCTATCTCAAGGAGCACGGTCATCTGGCGAACCGGTTCAACTACGACCAATATGTGGTGGAACACGCGGACATCGACGAGAGCATCACCATCAATGCGGGTGCGGGGAGCGGGAAGACGACGACACTCATCGCGAGAATCTTGTTTCTTCTAAATACCGGTGCAATCAAACACCTGGGAGAGGTTGCCATGATCACCTTCACGAACGAGGCGGTCAACAATATGGAGGCGGCACTTGCCAAAGAACTCGTCCGACTGACAAGGCAGACCGGTGACACAAGGTTCTTGAAACACTTGAACGAGTTGCGCAAGATGGACATCTTGACGATTCCCTCATTCGCGAAAAATATCTTGAACCAATATGGACAGCATATCGGTCTGGGCTCGAACGTGAGAATCAGTGGAATGACCATGGAGAGGAGGATGCTCATCGATGAGGTGATAGACGAGAAGTTCCGTGGTACCAATATCCAAGATGTCTTCTCGGGACTGTGGTATTATCGCGTCCGTGAGTTTGTCGAGAAGCTATGGGACAAATTTGAACAGAAAGGTCTCATTCATGAGGAACTTGAAAGGATGGACTCACCTAAAAATGAGCTCATCAGTTCGTTCGTCGCCACTGTCATCGATTCCGATAAGAGGCTCGACGAGCTCAAGAAGGTTTCAGATATCCTCGGGGTTTCTGATTTGACCCGGTACCTAAAGCGACTCGTTGCAGTCGACGCACCTCTCTTTGAGATGTCAGAACGATACAAGTATCTTCTTGTCGACGAGTTCCAAGACACAGACATCTCTCAAATATCGTTCATCGCGAATCTTGTCGCTTCGACGGATATTCGACTCATTGTGGTGGGGGATGTCAAACAAGGGATCTATAGATTCCGTGGGGCGGACTCTTCAGCCTTCACTGTCCTGCAATCCACTCTGGCGAACAAAGGGGCGCGACCACAGACGAGATATCAACTCGACGAGAACTTCCGTTCATCGAAGCGGCTCGTAGAGATGATGGAAAATCATTTTGTCGCATGGCGCTCTTGTGGACTGTTGCCGGGGGACGATGGGGCGATGTTTTCGCGGAAGATGGTCGAGGACCGAGGGGATGCGTTCTTCACATTGAAAGATGGAAGTGTCGACATGGATGAAATCAAGTCGCGATATGACGAGCTCCCTGAGAATTCGGTGCTGGCGATACTCGTACGCGAGAACTCCCAGGCCGAAGAAATCGGGAAGAAGTTGAGGCAAGACGGCAGTATAAAGAATTATGAGGTGAGGATGGATGGGACGCTCTTCCTTTCAGAAGCCGCCAAAGACCTACTGATTCTGTTGGGGTCTTGGATTTTTCCTAAGGACAAGAAGTTGATTTTCTCGCTCGATGGGACCGCCTTCTCGTTTCCGTCCGATCCGGTCAGGGTTAGAAGAGTAGGGGTGGAGGATGGGCAGGAGAGAATCGTGGCAGAAGAACATGTTGTCTATTTGGACAACATATGGTCTGAGGCACAGGTGAAAATGAAGCACCACCCCCTCCTGCCCGTCATCGACCATTTCCTCGAGAACTCCCGGCACTTGGAAAACTTACGTGGTGCGGGTGTTCCAGAGGCCGAGGTGAAGAAGTACGAGCTGAACCTACAAAAAATCTTGTTGCTGGCCCACGAGAAGTTCGCAGACGAACCCTTGGACATCTTGAAACTCTACAACTGGCTGGATATCCAAGTCTCCACCAATCGGGAGGACGACGAGGCCGACATCGAGGACTGGAGTTTCGAAGGGAACATCGTAAGGGTGCTGACGGTACACCGTTCGAAAGGACTACAGTTCGACACGGTCATGATTCCCTACACCTCGAAAAACATGGTGAAAGGGAGCTACGGTGACGGGAGTGATATCATCGTCTTTGCCGACGAGACGGGTGACATCGAGTATGGTTGGCGATTCGTCGACCAGGCTGCAAAAATAGACTTTATGACGGAGAACTATTTTTTGCTCAAGAAAGAGGAGGACGAGGAACAAATCAAAGAAGAATGCAGACTGCTCTATGTGGCCATGACGAGAGCGATATCCAGAATATTTGTCTATGAATACGACAAGGCGAAGGAAAATGATCCCCCACGTACCTGGGGAGACCTTTTACGGATGGGAGGACGCGAAGATGGGCTATAAAGTCATGACCTATGAGACGCCTGAACAGCTGATGCATCCGGCATCTCGGTTCGGTCCTTATCGAGATGCCATCCACATCACGGCAACGAATTCCTTGAGGGATGGCATGGAAGAGAGTAGCAATGAATTGTTCCGCTGGTTTCATAACCCTGTGATTTCTTTTGCGGATCTGTCAAGGGTGATGGGGGGAGGTTGGTATCGCCCTGGCACGGAGCTTCATCAGTTCGTTCTCCTCTCTGAGGCATTGCGTCTGCATGTTGAACAGGGGCATGTCGAACATCTTGATATCCACAGCGCCGTCGACAAGAATCAAGGCCAGCTCTTGTCGACCATGAGGACGCTAAGGGAAGCTGGTGTCCAATCGGACAATCTTTCCTTTCCCAGAGACCAGGTTTCGATGGAGGAAAAGACCTTCGTAAGGCTCTATGGTGCGATGGAGACATCCGGTGCGTTCAAAAAGTTTGATGATTGGATGACGAGGTTCGATGAGGACATCATCGGATGTTTCACAGACCTGCTCGAAGAGGCTTTGACGGAGAGGGGCAAGACGCATCCCCATATCCTCCATGGTGGGTCAGGGGTGGGACTCGGCGGTGATTCAGACTTAAGGGGTCTCGTGGAACGAAGATTCGCGCAACAGAAAAAAATCGTTCTCCATGGATTTTACTTCCTCCTACCGATACAGAAAAAAATCTTTGACATGCTAAGCCGAGAGGTCGAGGTAATCCACGTAGTGAATCACGTCGACGGCTTCAAGCGTGGCTTCGAACCCATCGAGCGATTCCTTGATTTCTCGAACACACCAAGTGAGAAGGCGTTGGATATCCCGTATCCGGTCAACATGCACGCCAAGCGCTATCTCGAGGCATTGAACGGAAGGTTCGAGGAGGGAGAGGAGAGCAAGGGTGAGGTCTATCGTTTCAAGAACCTCTATCAATTCAAGGAGTACGCGAGAAGAGATACACATCATCTGGTTTCACCGAAAGCCCATAAGATACGGGGATACATGTCTGACCTGGACGAGATGGGGAGGCAGCAGTTGTCCCGTTACCCGTTCGGACGTTTCTTGCTTGATATCCACAGGCTGAACAATGGTCGATATGACACAAGGTCTGATTCGTATATAAGTTCCGAGAACCTCTCCATCGAACGGATCCAGCGTATCTTCCAATCAGGATTCCTCCTCATCGATGGTGTCCAGGCGACATGTTACTTGAGACCGTTAATCAGGGTATCGAGGTTACTCGAACGAGAAAAAGAGTTTGATGGATGGACTCGAAAGTTGGACGAGTTGATTTCAATCAAAGAGGATATAGAACAAAGATTACGGGCAAAACATAGTGAGTTTGATGGTGATTTGGACCATAGACTATACGCACGTCCCCACGAGATGATAAGCCATCTGAATGTGAGCATCGAGGAAATCGAGGCGATCAAGAAAGGTTTACAGGTCATCCGGGAACTCTATCAAAAATTGTTCAAAGATGAGCGTGCGAACATCAAAGACTACGTTGAGGTACTGGATGATCATATCACTGGTGAAATCATGCCCGGTCTTCAAAATGCGGCGGATAAAAGAATCGCGGAGGAAGTGAGGGATTCTCTAAAAGAGCTACAGGATAGTCCTTTGGAGGCAGTGGACCGACGTGACCTTGTGAGGGGACTCGAGTTCTTCTTGGCTGGAAGACCAGAAGAAGATGAATATGAATCTGAGGTCAACGGACGTGAACAAGGTCAGAAGGGGGATCTCGTCAAAGCGATGCTCAACAGTGACGGGTTGCAGTTCTCTCAGAAGCGCCAAATCCACTTCTGTGTGATGGATCAGAAATCATTCCCATATACGCAGTCGATGAGTCTTTGGCCGCTGAAACCTGAGCGGACACAGTATCTCTTTGAGACGAATGTCGCGCTATCACAACTGAAGGTTCGAAAAGACCTCGAGTTCGAAATCGCATGTTATCTTCTATATCTTCTTATGTGCAACGGTGTCCATCTGAAATTCTCGTTCATCCAAGAGTTTGAGAAGGACAAGGCGCTCGCACCCTCGTTCTATCTTGACCTGATGGGACTCACCGAGGCCCCTCCGGATTCCATAGACGATAAGGATGAATCTGACGAGACGGAAGGTCAAGAAGTCGCTTCCCCTGTGAAAATTACCCTGACATCCAATGACCGAGTCTTCGTGGGAGCGGTCAAAAGAACGTATGAATATTGTAAGAAACGTGCGGCCTACAGTTATCTGTTCGATGAACGCCCCGTTTTCGAGAGCGAGTTCCACGAGGGTTTCGTATTCCAAAATCTTCTCTTGTTGGGCAGATGCGGGGACAGGGAGAGGGAGGCACGCTGGGATCGTCGTGTCAGTTCACTCTTCCCTCACCTCTCTGAAACGAAAAAAAAGATGTGGACTGCTAAACATCATCTCTATTGGGATGAACATCCATCAAGTCCGAAGGGGAAAAATTTTCATCTTGGTCAGGTGAGGTATGTCATCCCGCGAACGGAAGTCACCTTGTTCGGGACACCGTCAAGGGGACGGAACGTGTTTGATGGGACTGGTCTTGAACAATCAATCACTGCCACCCCGGGGCCACATTGTAAGTACTGTCCCTATGAGAAGATGTGCAGGGAGTCAGCTAGAAAGGTGTGACACTCATTTTTCTAGATGAAGCGATGTTGATGATGTCTCTGTCGAGACGAATCAAGCGAGTCTTGATAACGGCTAAAGGATTATATCGGTTCAAGTTTTGAGATATATCAAAAGGCACCAACTGGGTGAGTCAATTTACCCGGTGGTGCCTTTTTTCATTCATCGAATGCTTCGTGACTCTTGTTCCGTTCTCGCAGGATGGCGAGCTCGACCTGCTCGTCAAGTCGACTCTCAAAGGCTTCCTTCTCGCGACGCAGAATCTGTACCTCGAGATGGAGTCTTTGGTTCTCCTCTTCTAATTGATCCGAGCGTCGTATGCGCCCTTTCAGATCTTCGACCATGTCGACCAGGCTCTGGTTCTGACGGTAAAGCTGGGAGCGTTCGTCCTCGAGTCTCTTGAGTTTTCCTTCTAAATCGAACACCTCTCGCTTCAGACCTTTCGTGACCACCTTGGATGCCGTGCGTTCCGCCTCCAAGGTGGAAGCCAGCTCGCCATTCTCCTGTAGTGCGATTTCGAGTCGCTCTTCGAGATTCCGCCTCTCTATTTCGAGTGCAGACAAGTTCTCCTCATGCGCCATTTCGAGACGGTCCTTTTCCTCGAGGATGCCCTGCTCGAGCTCGTTCACCGCCGTGAGGTGTTTGGATTTGATTCGATTGTTCTCTCGAATCTGCGCCTCGATACGGGTCGCCCGTTCATGGAATAGAGCCCGCACCTGCGAGAGGGTCGCCTCCAATACGGCGTCCTCCTCGGCGATGACCGGGTCAGGGGAATCTTTGTCGGCCAATTGCAAAAGCTCCTCGAACAATTGATTTGTCGAGAGCTGTCGCTCCTCCATCAAGCCCTGTATACGTTGTTTCACATCAGGCGACACCCGGAATGAGGTCACCTTCGTCTCTTGTGTATCCATTGTTCTGTTCTCACCACTCTGTCAGCTGTATTGTCGATGCGGTCCTTCAGGATTGATTAGATTTGTATACGTTTCGACGTCGAAATGTATACAAAAAATCTCATACTATCTTGTTTTAAAGAGCTTCTTTCCCTTCGAAGAGTCTTTGTAGAAAGAAGTTCTCCTTCTCTGCGCGGAGACCTTCTAAATACTCTGTATAATCGATTTTTCGAAGTGAGGTCATTGCACGTTTTTTCGTCCCTGGCATCTCGTTGATGACGGTCATTACATCGACCATCATAAAATAGTCAGGCATGACCAGATATCGTGCCACACTGATTTCTTTGCCTTTCCCCACATGCCCGTATCGTATGACCGCTCTCCAATAAGACCATACCATAATATCTTCTCCACAGTTCATTACATCTCGTCCCTTCGTCTCAAATGTGCCTCCAGACATCTTAGTTAGTTGATTAATAGTGTAGATCAGCTCAATAAACTTTACTCGCGCAACGTTCTTTTTGATTTTAAAACAATAGCGACATAGAAGGTGGGTAACAAATTTATCATGGTAAATTATCTTGCAGGGATTCACGCCTCGGACTTTAAGACTTTATATAACTTAGCGATGAATATGTAGTATTCATTCAAAAAGTTAAAATATAGAAATTTATTTACCATATATTAATAGAAACGATGGTTTGGTACTTCAAACAAAAGTAAAATGGATGTAATTTAGTAAATCGATGAGGTGAAGCTATGTGGATTCGACAGTTACCTGAACCTTTAAAAATTGAAATAGAGGGGTTTCTCGGGAGGATCTCAATCACCTCGACATTGAAAACGGAGCTCGGACCGGTCTTGAGACTTTTGCTTAAAGGTGCCGCTCAAGGAGTGAAGACCAAGGAACTTGTAGAAGTGACCGAATTGAGCGAAGGGGTCATCCGGGAACAGGCAGATTGGCTGATTAGAAGAGGCATGCTTGAGGAAATAGGTGACGATTTCACGCTGACTCTGATAGGGGAGAGATTGTACGAACGATTGATCGTCTCGGAGCGATTGGATTCTGGCGGTTGGAATATTTTCTTTGACATCGAGCATGAACGAGTAATGTTTGAAAACCAGCTCGAGTCATCTACCGAGAGCAGAAGAAAAATCACCCCTTCCCTGTATCAAAGGGAGAATCCCTACAACACCTTTGACCTGATTCAATCGACTATGCCACCCGAAGAGGTGATGGATCAACTTGAAGCTGAACAACTTGTTCTAAAACTAGAGTTTCAAAGGGATGCGACACCTAAAGTCAGACCATTCTTGCTGAGAGCCGTACCTACGTACTTTGAAGAGGTGGTGGACACTTCTCTCCTTCTTGAGACCTCCTCGACCATATCTGACGGACCATTTTTCGAACTTCATTACCCAATCAATTCCATTCGCCTCAAAGAACCTTCTGTGCTCCATGATATTCAAGAGAATGATTGGGAGCACCTCGAACGTTTCCGAAAGGAACGTCCGAATTGGTTGAGCGAAGAGGCGCTCCGCCTCTTCGAGCAGAGAGACACATATGAAAAGTATAGGCGAATAAGTATGTACATCGATGAGGTCACCGGTTCATTCTCTGTGCATGCCCCACCAACACGTTTAGGGGACGGGATCAGAGTACATGGGACGGACCGTTCCTCAGAATTGTTGAGGCGGTTCGAAACAAAGCTGGCCGAGGAAGGATATGATACGGAAATGCTCGAAGTAGAGTACGATTCATTTCATGCCGTCAAACGAATCCCTGTCTCATGGTTAGAAGAGCAAGGTGAACAGGGGGGTGGAACATGAAATCTGGTCTTAAATTCGGAGGTAGATTTGCAGGTAATGGGAGAGTGGCGGCGGGGGTACCTTATCAGACAATCGAGTTTGCCATCGAAGTCGTACGCTTCGGGTCCGCACTCTATGAATATGGTCAATTGAAAAAGATTACTGTGGAGCTGGAGAGCTTGTTAGCCAAATCCCAACTCGAGGGTGAAATGCTCAATCGTAAGAACGAAGAGGAGTTACGAGAAAAACGAAAAATATTCCAAGAGAGAATCGATGCAGAGCAAGCGACACGCTTACGTGCACTCGAGACGATGCAACAACAGTTGGAAGAACAACGGATGAAGTCGATTCGAGTCGAAGAGGCCAGGTTGAATGCCAGGACGCAAGAGTTTGTCCAACAGTTACAGATGGTCCAGCAACAAGTATCCTTGGTCGGGAAGGCGATTTGCCTCCTACAAGATGATGTGGAATGGTGGAAAGAACTCTTGGACACTCAATTCGGAGATACCGCGCAGCAAACGATGCATCAAGTCAATAGACTCGAGGAAGACATCAGACAGCTCCAGGTGATGCATAAGAATGCCGCCATCAACATGGTGTGATCAACGTCAAGGAGGAATAGATATGACAAAAAGTAACGAGCCGAAAGGTTCATCGAACCTACCGATAAAAAAAGAAGACCTACCCGCCAATGTAGGGGGAGCGGCGTCCGGTAAGCCTTGGCAAAATCCTGAGGTGATTGGAAAGGGATTAGAAGCGGCTGCCGACATTTCCAGAAATATATCGAATGTTTATGCAGCCAAGAAGGCACATGAAGTCGTGAAGGTGGAGTCCAAGACTCGTATGATGGAAATCGAAGAGTCGAACAAGACGAGTAGACGTGAATTAGATAATCAACTAAAAGAGAATGAGGCAAGGATTCATGAAAGCATCGTGAAGGCAGAGCTTGATGCGAAGCAGGACAAATATCAACACAAACAAAAGATGCGGGAACAAGATAATGAACAACTGAAAATCGAGAAGGAGCATGAGGCGAGAATGTTAGAGATACGTAATCAAGACAGGGCAAAATCAAGCATCGAGATGCTTGAAGAAGACTATCGCTTCCTACGCGCACAACTCGCATCAAATACACTGAGCCCAGAGCAGGAGACTGAAATCAAGATAGAGATGCAGGACATCCGCGAGAAGCTTGTCTCGCTCCTTAAATGATACCTGCACTCGTCGGGGCCCTTGTCGTAGGGACGTTCGTATTGTCCACCGTATCGGATTTCTTGAACGGGGAGGCCTCGGAACGCGAGCGTGAGAAGCACCGCAATCTTAGGGATGACATCGAGAGGGAACAAGAGCGGCAGGCGAGGGATGTGGAACGTTTTCAAAAAGAAGTCGATCTCATGGTCGAATCTTTCAGGCGGTCCGGGATTTCTCGCGAAGAATCCTTCAAGAAGGCGCGTGGAGAACTCCGCCAGAGAGAAGAATATATTAAAGCAGAGGCCCTACGCCAAGCAAAGTTCAATCATTTCATCTCCTCGGCAAAGGAGCGTAGGGAGATGTTTGAGAGACAAATCCGACAATTCAAGGATGAGAAAAATAAACTATATGCCATCCGCAGAGATGAGCGTGGCGAGACCAATCAACTGCGTTCACACGCGATTGCGAAGATGTTATATGAGTTCGAAGAAGCGCTGGCTAAAATGAACGCTTACGTGAATTACCTCGCTCGGTATGAAAGGAAGATGGAATGGGCCAAAAAAAGACATGCCGCCCCTTTCGAGTTCGAATTGACGTTACCTAACGATTACCCATACATAGGTAGGCTCTTCTATGCGACCAAAGAGGAGTTGCTCGGAGGTGACATTTTTGAATCGGAATTGCTATCTTTTTCCATCGACCTGAGTGACGGTGATCGTCATCGTGTATTAGATTATGAGGATGGCCAAATCGTTCCTTTATGTTTGATTGGACTTAGGGATAGCGGTACATGGACAGCATCGGTCGGGCATGGATATTTCAAGGAGCATCTGGAGAACGCCCAGTCCTCAGGGTTAAACGTACAGGTTGTGAAGAACACGAGATACGAGTCTATCGTCTCCTATCACGGGATTGAACTCACTCTCCCGAACCAAGAGTTGATTCAGCCCTTGGGAGGCAGACCTCAACCGTTGATGGAACTTATCGTCTATCCGCTCGTTGTGGATTATCATTTTTTCAATGGTAAAAAGAGTCCTCGTGTGACGGAACAGTTCGTACGGAGCTTGAACCTGCTACAACTGGACGAGGTCGCACTGGCGGTTCCTGACAAGGTGTCTTCCGTCGAATTCATGGATGAACTGTCGAAAAGGGAAGGTTCGTTCTCCTCCAGGGAATGGAAGGTCGCCCCCTGTTCAGATGCGAACTATTTTCGGATGCAGTTATCCACGGATGTGGGGTTGCTGGTAGAGTTGGTGAAGGATGAAAATCAGATGCCGCTCTATTTTCGATTTCATCAGGAGTTGGCCATAGAAGAACTTATTCGTGCAGAAGAGGTCTTCGTCGTAAGTGAGTTCACGCTCCACATCAGAGATGAATCGGAATGGGAGTTATTGATCGAATCGACCCCTTCCATGACCGAACCGACCATCCATCTACACCTCTACCTGGAATCGGAATTCCGTAAACAGAGGGTCATCCAAAAGGCCATCGCGACCCGATTGTATTACAACAAGTGGACCGACCTGATGGAGAGGTTGAGCGTCTCCATAGCCCGCAAAGGCCCTTACAAAGAACAGGTGGAACTGATTGACCAGGCCTTCGACCCGACGATTAGACGTGTAAAAGTGAATCTACGCTTCACCCACTCTCGAGAGCTCGAGAATTTTCTTGGCGGCCCGGACGCCATATTCCGTCACCGTCAATATATGATAATGGACCACCCCAGATATGGTGAACGAGTGGCCATCGTCCGTGAGGAATACATGCTCATTTTGCTCGAACCGGATGAGGTCATGTTGAGGAGTGATTTAGACGATTTTGCATTGTACTATATGGGACGCAGCTATGCGGAGCATCAACAGTTTCATGCCATCAGAAGCTTCAGACAAGGAGAGGTCGCCTCATCGGTCATCCATGAGTTGTTATTGGATCCTTCGCAAATCCCACAGATTGAACCGGTGCGACTAGAGGACGCTGATTATTTCAACCCACACATAGCATCAAATAAGAGACAAAGGGAAATCGTGGAGATGGCACTTGGTGCAGAATCTTTGTACATGATTCAAGGACCGCCTGGAAGTGGGAAGACCACTGTCATCCAAGAGATTGTTCGACAGCATCTGAAACGCCACCCTCATGACCGTATATTGATTACCTCCCAATCTAACGTCGCCGTGGATAACGTATTGACGGACTTCATCGATCATTATCCGTCTGGTCTGGTTCGCTGTGGGAACGAAGGTAAGATGCAGCGTGAGCTCGTCGCCTATAGTTTCGAAGAGGTCGAGCGTCTGTACCGCCAACGCATCGCAGAGAAAGTCGTTCCAGATAACCTGAGACCGCTGCTCATGGATTGGCGTGAAGAATTGGAAAAAGAAGACTCCGCGACCATCGCCACCCTCATTCTCCAATCTAAACAGATTGTTGGGGCCACCTGTGTCGGCCTGGCGAGAAGAAAGATTGGGATAGATCGTCTACAATTCGATTTGGTGATCGTCGATGAGGCGGGACGGGCCCTTCCCGGGGAGATGCTTCTCCCTTTGATCAGAGCACGAAAAGCCCTCTTGATTGGTGACCACCTCCAACTACCTCCGACGATGCATCCGTCACTGACAGACCAGGATGGTCTGCTCGCAAATGAGGAACCCCATATCAAGGATGAGTTGATTGAGAAGAGCTTGTTCGAGCGTCTATATTTACAAACACCTCTACACGCCAAGAATCGTTTGGGTACGCAATATCGTATGCCTACCTCACTGGGTCATCTGATTAGTTCATTATTCTATGAGGATGATCTGTTGAGCGGAGAATCCACCATGCATAAGAAGCCGATACACTTCCCACACGAAATGACATGGCTTGATTTAGGGGACGACCCAGATTATTTCGAACAAGAGACTCCCTTGAGTAACCAGAGGGAGGCAGCGGTCGTAAAGGCTATTTTAGACAAGTTGGTCATGAAAGGTTCAGACACGTTCGGGGTCATCACCCCTTACAGAGCCCAGAAGAGACTGATTATCAAGATGGTCAGGTCGTGCCCACGATTGGGTGTTCAATTACGGGAGGGGCGTATCAAGGTAGATACTGTAGATGGATTTCAAGGTGAAGAGGCAGAGGTGATTCTTTATTGTACGACCCGCTCGAAAAAGAAGACGAGTTTCTTTTCAGATGCCGCCCGATTGAACGTAGCCCTGTCGAGGACGAAACGAGAATTATTGATCATTGGTTCACACCGCTATTTCAAACGATACGATGCAGAAAATCCTGCTCGCCGAATCGCCGAGTATATTGAACGGGAAGGGAGGATTTTGTCGCTCGCCCAGTTAGAAGACCACCTGAATGATTCTCACACCGGTCACATCGATGATTTAAATACGAAATTCCTTGAAGAAACGTCAAGATGATGAATAGGAACGGTTCGCTTCATTGTAATCAAGACGGGGATTGGAAATATGAACCGGGAAGCTTCAGATTGAAGTTTCCCGGTTTTGTTTGTCCGACTATAAGTTATGTAGCCACTCTTTATACAGTGCTATCGAGAGGTTCATCTGACTCAAAAGCATGTCTTCGTGCCTCGGGAAACTGATCACGTAATCATTGATCTCTGAGGTGACTGATTGGATAAATCGTTCCGCAATCCCACGGTCTCGAAGATAAGACAAGGCGATGATAAAGCTTAGGATATCGTCACGTCCCCGACCGTGTTTCTGATAGGCGGAGTGCGTCACATTGAACCGGGCGTGAACAGGAGAATGGCTTAG
This sequence comes from Exiguobacterium sp. s28, assembly GCF_018618135.1. Classification (NCBI taxonomy): domain Bacteria; kingdom Bacillati; phylum Bacillota; class Bacilli; order Caryophanales; genus Exiguobacterium; species Exiguobacterium sp. s28. The sequence goes on from NZ_JACSLL010000008.1 coordinate 95,885, forward strand.
CCTCCTGCGGACGCGATGGTTGTACACACGTCCCCCATGTGCCGCCCAGTTCCGAAAAGCGACCAGTATGTCAAACGTCTCTGAGAAAGATTGTTTGAAGCGGTCATTGATCAACTCTGGGCTCATCCCTGTCGCACGTGCGATGACTTTAGTCTTCGATTCAGGAAGCATCAGTTTAAACAGATATTGTAGGTTCCCGAAGCTCAGGCCCTTCACCAGAATCCAAGGTGGCATATCCTGATAGGTCTCCCGGTAATAGGTCATGGGTTGGTGGGTGGAATGATAGACCTCAGAAAAAATTTGCAGCAGCAGCTCTCGCTCGAATTTTCCTTTTGCCCGGCCGTGCATGATTTTCTTGCCCTGTCGGAAGTTCCGGTTGTGTTGGTAATCTTTGACGGAATGCCCATGCTCTTCAGCGAGCACGTAGGCGATGACAGAGCGTAGAAGGTTCTCCGCAGACAGGGTCGCCGACAACATGGCAAAACGGAGGGTGTTGTCCAGCTCATATAAATAGTATATCTCTGAGAACGTCGTCCCCCTTTGGAAGCGTTCCTCTTCAACGTTCACGTCGATGAAAAGGTCTTTGTAGCCGTTGATGATCTCATAATAACTCGTTCGAATCAGTGCCTCCTCCGCGAACATCGGGTCATCGATGACGAGACCGCGTCGTTGCAGAATGTCAAGTTGGTCGGTCGTGGATTTGAATATCTTTTCCGGTTTCGACATGAACAAGGTCCTCCATAACTATAGTTTCGATATGAACAGTATAAAATAAACGGCCCCTTACCGAAAGGTAAGGGGCCGTTGTTGGCTGGTCAGTCCAGCCTGCTAGTTGATTACTTATAATATATTAAAGTTGAGTGATCGTGTCAATGAAAACGACTAAATGAGTTGATAATATGGTGTCACTAAAAATCGTCCTTGAAGTTAGAATTTTTTTAATTTCAAGGACGTGGAGAGTCTTGAAAAGAGGATTGTAGATGGCGCGTTTGTGAATGTTCATTTTCTCATAAAATATCGGATAGAATATACATTGATTAAAAGATGAGTTAATGGACAATGGGACCAAAATGAAAAGAGCCATTTAAAGCCCTTTTCGTTTTTAAGTGTATCGGCAGACAAAGATGTCTTTTTAACGTTCGTTTTAAATATAAATGCAATCACAGTGTACATGAAATGGTGGATAAATAATGGTTTTTGAATTTCTTCCAAAACCGCTATAATCTTAGTGTGGAATATTATTTTATTCATGAATTTCAAGTATAAGATAGGAGAAATAAACATGTCATCATTGAATCAAAAACTATTCAGCGCAGCGGACAACCTTCGTAGCAAAATGGATGCTTCAGAATATAAAAACTATTTACTAGGCCTCATCTTCTATAAATATCTTTCAGATAAACTCTTAGAGAAAGTAGTCGTGAGCGCAGATGCTTCGTTAGAAGACTTTAACACGCAGAAGAAACAGACAGAACTCTACATACAACTGTTGTCGGATGATGAGATTAAGGATGATTTAATTGAGACATTGGTCGACACGCTCGGATATGACATCGCACCTGAGTTCCTCTTTAACGTCTTGGTAGATCACGCACAACAAAATACCTTCCAATTGAACGATCTTAACAAGGCATTTGTAGAATTGACTTCGAAATATGAGCAGTTCAATGGTTTGTTTGATGATGTTGACTTGAAGTCAAAGAAGCTCGGCTCAGATGACCAGCAACGAAACATCACTATCACTGAAGTCTTGAAGAAGTTGGCTTATGTCGATCTCGTCGGTCATGAGGGAGATGTCATTGGAGACGCATACGAGTTCCTAATCAGTAAATTCGCTTCAGAAGCAGGGAAAAAGGCGGGAGAATTCTATACACCTCATGAGGTCTCGGACATGATGGCACGTATTGTCACCATTGGACAAGAAGACAAAAAACTTTTCAGTGTCTTTGATCCAACGATGGGCTCAGGGTCACTTATGTTGAATGTTCGGAACTATCTCAACTATCCGGGCAGCGTGAAGTATCATGGACAAGAGCTGAACACGACGACGTTCAACTTAGCGAAGATGAACTTGATTCTGCATGGTGTCGACAGTGAAGATATGCGTTTGCGTAATGGGGACACGTTGAACAAGGATTGGCCGACAGATGAACCGTATACGTTTGACTCGGTCCTCATGAACCCACCATACTCTGCTAAATGGTCAGCAGATGACACGTTCCTTGATGACTCACGCTTTAACCGCTATGGCAAACTGGCACCAAAGACAAAAGCAGACTTTGCCTTTCTTCTTCATGGTTTCTATCATTTAAAAGACTCAGGAACGATGGCAATCGTCTTACCCCACGGTATCTTATTCCGAGGAGCAGCAGAGGGAGTCATCCGAAAGAAATTATTGGAGGATGGAAGTATTGATACAATCATCGGTTTACCAGGCAACATGTTCTTTGGGACATCGATTCCTACGACTGTCGTCATTTTGAAGAAGAACCGTGAAACTCGCGACGTGTTCTTCATCGATGCGAGTAAAGATTTCATAAAAGGGAAGAACCAAAACAAACTTTCGACAGAGCACATTGCTCGAATCGTAGAGATTTATAAAAAACGTAAAGTTATTGAGAAGTACTCTTATGTCGCAAATTTCGATGAAATCAAGAAAAATGATTTCAGTCTTAATATTTCAAAATATGTTGATACATTTGAAGAGGAAGAAGAAATTGATATGAAGTTCATTGGGAACGAACTCAAAGAAGTTCGTACTGAAAAAAAAGCTCTCGAAATGAGTATATTTCAAATGATTTCTTCGCTTCACTACAACGAAAACAGCGAAGAGTGGATTAAAGGGGCACTAGAGGTATTCGGCAGTGAAAAGTGAGGTAGAGTATATGTCAAATAGACCATTTTTTGGTTTTAATAATCATGTCGAGGAATGGGAGGAAAAAAAATTTCTATCCTTAGTAAATAGAGTATCAACACAATCGAGTGATCCTACGCTCCCTAAAATAGAATTTGAGGATATTGTTGCGGGAGAAGGAAAGTTAAATAAAGACATATCTAATAAATTTGATAGCAGAAGAGGAGTTCTTTTTGAACCCGGATTCATTTTGTTTGGAAAGTTGCGCCCTTATTTAAAAAACTGGCTGCTACCTAATTTTGCGGGCGTTGCTTTAGGGGACTTCTGGGTTTTTAAGACGGAAAACGATTCAAATTTCATATATTACTTAATTCAAACGAATAAATTCCAAAAGGCGGCAAATTTATCGACAGGAACTAAGATGCCAAGGTCGGATTGGAATACAGTTTCAATGACATGTTTTTTTGTGCCGTCATTTGAAGAACAAAAGAAAATTGGTTCATTCTTTAAAAGAATAGACGATACGATTTCTCTTCATCAGCATGAATTTGAAGCACTAAAAAAAACTAAACAAGGTTTTTTGCAAAAGATGTTCCCTCGAAATGGGGAATCTATTCCAGAACTACGTTTTCCTGAGTTTAAATCAGAATGGCAGAACATAAAATTAAATAACGTGGCTAGTATTATCAGTGGAGGAACACCAGATACAAAAGAACCTACATACTGGGAAGGTGAAATTGATTGGTATTCTCCTACCGAAATCGGTAAAAGTATTTATGTTTTTGGAAGTGTACGAAAAATTACTCAATTAGGTTTAGATAAAAGTTCAGCAAAAATATTACCTGCAAATAAAACTATCTTATTTACTTCGAGAGCAGGAATTGGAGATACAGCAATTTTGAAAAAGGATGGATGTACAAATCAAGGTTTTCAATCATTAGTAGTTCAAGACAATTGCGATGTTTACTTCCTTTACTCAATGAGCAAAAAAATAAAAAATTATGCGTTAAAAAACGCATCAGGATCAACGTTCTTAGAGATCACAGGGAAAAAACTAGGGGAAATGCCAATTTTAATTCCTTCTATGGAAGAACAAATCAAAATCGGTGAGTTCTTCCGACAACTGGATGAGGTCATCGAGCTGAAGGAAAAAGAAATCGAGGCTTTAAAAGAAACGAAGAAAGGCTTCCTTCAAAAGATGTTCGTATAATCTAATGAAATGAAAAGAGGAATCGTGGTGAAGACGACACATAGTGATGAGCTCGCAGTCGAACATCGACTGATCGAGGTACTCGGGGAAGGGCACAACCAATGGAACTATCGAGCGGATTTGAAATCGGAGGCGGACCTCTGGGACAACCTCCGTCATAAGATCACGCGCAACAACCTGTCTGAAATCGGTGAACATCCGATCACGGACAAGGAGTTCGACACCATCAAGACTGAGCTCCTCTCGAAGACGCAGACACCGTTCGACGCGGCACGTTGGCTGAAAGGGGAGAACGGTATCGCGCGTATCACCATCGAGCGGGAGGATGCCTCACTCGGCTCGATGTCGCTCATCCTCTACTCTAACCAGGACATCGGAGGCGGGATCTCGACGTATGAGGTCGTCCACCAGATTGCCAAACAGAAGGTGGACGAGGGCGGGCGTGACCGTCGTTTCGATGTGACACTCCTCATCAACGGCCTCCCGATCGTTCAGATTGAATTGAAGAAAGTGACGGCGAAGGACGGGGTGTATCAGGCTCATAACCAAATCAAGAAGTACGCCGAGGAAGGCCTGTTCCGCAACAACATCTTCTCGACGCTCCAGCTCTTCGTCATCTCGAACGAACAGACGACGCGCTATTTCGCGAACGCGCTCCCGAAGGACATGCACCGGAAGTTCGTCTTCAGCTGGCGCACGACCGAGAACCGGAAAGTCGACAACCTGTACGAGTTTGTGAAACAGATGTTGAACATCCCGGACGCGCACCGCTTGATTGCGAACTACACCATCGTCAGCGAGGACCAGGACAACAAAGCGCTCATGGTCTTGCACCCGTATCAGATCCATGCCATCGAGGCGCTGTTCACGTCTGCGATGAAACATGAGTCTGGCTTCGTTTGGCATGCGACTGGATCCGGGAAGACCTTGACGAGTTTTGTATCGACGAAACTTCTCGCCCGGAAGCCTGGGGTCGACCGAACCATCATGTTGATCGACCGTAAGGACCTCGACAGTCAGACGACGAGCGAGTTCACGAAGTTCGCCTCAGAGTTCAATACGGGCATCTCATCGGGGAACGCATTAGCCAACAGTCTGATCGTCGGGACGTCGAGCTCCAAGAAGCTGAGCGAGACGCTCCTGTCCGACACGAACTCGAACACGGTCATTATCACGACGCGTCAGAAGCTCGAGGCGGCGCTCCGGATCGCACAGAAGCAGGAAGAGGAGAAGGGCACACATCGCTTCCAAAAACTCATCGGGCAACATATCGTCTTCGTCGTCGATGAGTGTCACCGTGCGCTTAGTGCCGAAGGGATGGAGGCCATCAAAGGCTTCTTCCCGAACTCGACCTGGTTCGGGTTCACCGGCACACCAATTTTCAATGAGAACAAGAAGCAGGCGCAAGGGCAGCTCGCCCGTACGACCCGTGACCAATATGGGGAGCTGCTCCATTCGTATACGATCAAGAATGCGCTCGAAGACGGGGCCGTGCTCGGTTTCCAGGTCGAGCATGAGGACACGATCGAACCGACCTCGCTGAACAACCGCATCTTCAGCATCCTACGTCAGGACGAGAGGCATGCCGACCTTTCCGACAACGAGTTGAACGAGCTCATCGACCGAATGGACGCGATGGAGAAGGAGAAGCATATCCCGAACGACCTGTACGAGCGGGACGAGCATATCCAGAAGGTCATCCATAAAATGTTCCGCCCGGACAATGCCTACACGAAGTTCGACTTCAAGAACGGTCGCCCACAGAAGTCGGCCATCCTGACGACGAGCTCGATCGCGATGGCGAAACGGTATTATCAGGCCATCCAAACGATGAAGCAAGACCCGGACTGGATGACGAACGAGTTCGCGGGACACCCGATCCGGAAGGGACGTACCATCGAGGACCCGGACTTCCCACGCATCGCCATCACGTACTCGATGCAGGAGAACGAGGACAACTCGAAACAGGTCGAGGACGAGATGCGACAGGTCATCCGCGACTATAACGCATATTACGGGACGGCGTGGTCGATCGAGGACATCGAGCGCTACAACGGGGACATCAACAACCGTATCGCGCGCAAAAAGGCGGAGTTCAAGGAGTTCGGGAACCAAATCGATCTGGTCATCGTCGTCGACCGACTGCTCACCGGTTTCGATGCGCCGACCATCCAGACGCTCTTCGTCGACCGGAACCTGAGCTATGCGAACCTGATCCAGGCGTTCTCCCGGACGAACCGGACCTTCCCGGGCAAGACGAAAGGGTTGATCGTCACGTTCCGGAAACCGGCCCTCATGGAGAAGAACGTCCAGGATGCGACCCGCCTCTATTCGAATGATAACGATGATTCGAGCCTCGTTTATCCGACGTATGAGGAGTCGAAGAAGCGATTCAACAAAGCCTATAAGGCACTGCGCTTGTTGGCAATGGAGCCTGGCGAGATCGATGAGCACTCAACACTAGATGATCAAATTGAATTCGTGAAGGCGTTTCAAGAACTCAGCAATGCTTTCGAGGCACTTATTACCTACGACGAGTATAACGACGATATGGAACAATCAAAGGTGCTTCAGGAACAAGTTAAGACGATTGAAGACTTCATCGGTAGCTATCAAACTGTCAAGGGTTCGTTGATTGATGATCCAAATACGATTGACCCGAACAAACCAATCGACTTCTCGGAGATTGAATTCTATGGTGACAATGTCACTACACTTTATGACGTCGACTCGAGCTATATCGATAAATTGCTCGACACCTATTCAGCGCATAATGTTGGCATACGCGTTGAAATCGAAAAAGCACTCCAGAAGTTGAACAAACCAGAGGTCGTCAAGGAAGTATATCGTTCCATGTTGAATTCAATTGACAGCGGAGACGTCAAAGAAAATGAAATATTTGCACTTAAGCGCGAATATTTTAGTCGAGAATACGAAAAAAGAATTCTCGATTTCTCCAAAGCTTGGTTTGTTGATGAACGAGAGCTTCATATTTCAGCGGTCCAATATCATATAGGTTCAGAATTTATTCCGAATATTGCGGGCATTATCAATAGTAAGAATTTTATTAAATATAAGGAAGTTAACCCCGGTGCACTTCCTTTGAAGTATGGGCCCGAAATGAAACGTGAATGGCGTAAGACAATGGAAGAATATATTACTCCACTTATTCAAGAATTAAGATGAACATATTATATGCGTTTAGGTACTTCAGAATTTCTAAAAGCAATCGATGATCAATGAATTTAGTTTGTTACTCACCATGATAGTTATGCCTGCACCGACCACGTTAATCTTGATGAAGCCGCCTCAGTACCGTTATGTATTTATAAGCGTGCTATTTAACTGAAACAAGGAGAGTATAATTTTAAAAAAGACGACTCTAGAATTATTCCGGAGTCGTCTTTTAATCTTCTCACAAGTTAGAAGCAGAGGGCGGGAAATATCAAAATGTTCATTTAGCATTATTTGTTCCAGGGGACGATTAATGTCTTTGTGGTTCTGTATTTTTAGTTGTCTTTTAATTAAATAACTGTTTTTTTTCCTCATTAAGTCTCTGTACAAGGATTTTCAAATCAATTATTTGTTGTTCAATCAACTCAACTTGATTAATAAAATCGTTCTGAACAGATACATCCGGAACAATTATTTGATAATTCATAATATGATTTTTGTCTCCACGGGGCATTTTCATGCCTGTAGTAGCTAACATTTCATAATCAAAAAACTCTTTTCTAGCAAGTTGATAATATACAAATTTAGTATTGATTTCGTCACTTGTTTTATGCAAAACTAAAACATCATTTGAGGCACCGCCCTCACTATCAGCAAGCCAGGCTTTCATAAGATAAGGTCTAATATTGGATAATAAAATATCTCCATCTACGTATTTATTTACCGTTTTAGTAGTAGGGAGTATAGTTGAGTCAATTTTACCTCCTAAATTTTTGATAAGATTATCCACACCCACATAATTTTTATACGTAATAGTCGAAGAGAGTACTTTATTATTAGAGTATTGGAAGAATCTGTTTAAACTGTACTTTTCACCACTGATTGTTAAAAGAGTTTCAGTGATATTTGCTTTTAAATTATTTATTTCTTCTTTTGCTTTTTGTTGTTCGTATTCAATACGCTCAATTTCGGCTACAACGCGTTTTTGTTCTTCTAAAAGAGGAATCACAATTTGTATTTTTTTCATTTGTTGTAAAGAGGCACGGTTCGACCTTGAGAATCCAAGATAAACTCCCTGTTGTTCGATTAAAGAAACAATATATCTCGGCAAAATTTCTTCTGTTTTAACACGTAAATATCCAAGATGGTCAGTAGGGTAGAACTCTACGTTCTCATTTATGTAACCGACCTGCCAATCCCCGTCAATCCCCCAAATAACAGATGGCTTAGAGAAATCTTCAATCAACTTTTCATTGATAAAGCCAAATGGTTTTCTTACATTGGCAGAGTATACAGGGATTTCGCCTCCCTCAACAAGTTGGTTATTAGTAATGCGCTGTCCTATATTCAACTCAAACAAGTTACTATCACCAAGTGATACTAACTTTTCTCCATGTTGTAAATCAATAGCAATAGATCGTTGAGCTTTATTTATATTTATAGTTAAGTCAAAAGTTTCATCACTCCAACTTATCATGTTCGATAATTTGGCGGTTTTTATATTTTCATTTTCAATAGCATCATTCAAGAAATTTTGTCTAATGGCTTTGTTGACTTTTAAGTTGTCGTCATAATCGTCAGGGTTGTATAACGGTGTGTCTATCGTTTGAACATCTCTACTAAGATATTTGATTCCTTCAGAACCTTTTCGGTCACTCCATTCATACCCTAAAAATTTCTTAATTTCTGCATTATTTGGTGTTTGAATAATTTGGACATGGTTAACTTGGTTTTCTGCAAGTAAATAACATATTAGTCGCTCTTTGAGACTTTCATTAGCTAAAACATCTTCCACGGATTTTTCGATTAAATTAGCGAACGATTCTAATTTGTCAGCGTCATCAAAAATCTCATCTTTATTAAAATCATCTTTATACCAAGAATCCACACGATTTGTGTAATGATTTAACAAATTCACATTGTTTAACTTTTTACGTAAGAAAAGAGTATTGGTCTTTGTTCCTGTTTTACCAAATGTTCCTGTTCCTGCTTCAAAAATTGCAATAATATCAAAGCATTCCAACAGTTGTTTTCTAATATTGTAGTAGACACTCTCATTTTTTTGAAGAATTGAAGAAGGTAATACAATTGCAGCTACTCCATTAGGTTTCAATAACTGTTTTGCGCGTTCTAAAAAAAATACTTCAATTGCTTTATTAGTTGAGATGTTACTTACGTATTTTGTTGAATCATAATTTTTTCTGTCTTCTTCTGAAAGGGTTTCTAAGAAACCAGTAACTGAGTAAGGAGGATTTGCAATAACAACGTCAAATGAATTATCTTCTACCTCTTCAAATTTTGAAAGCGCATCATGGAAAAAAATTTGAGTTTCTCCTGCACCATACATCAATGCAGAAACTTTTGAAACTTTAGCAAGACGACTTTCTTTTTCAATTCCATATATATTTTCAAAATAAGAAGGGTGATTTTCAGCTGGGACTAATCTTGATATTTGGCTCGCATATTCAGTTAAAAAATGTCCTGACCCGCTAGCGTAATCAATCACTTTAGGAATTTTACCGGATGCAATCATATTTTCAATAGGAAGTGAACTAACTAAAAACCTTACGATAGGAAGTGGTGTGAAAAATTGTCCTTCTGACTGTTTAATACCTTGATCTAATAGTTTTTCGAATAAATCTCCTAAAAATTGATGCTGTTCTGTATTCGTAAGGGATACATTTTGAAAAAGCCTTACAATAGAACTTAAAATCTCAAAATTTTTATCGAATAATTCTTCATTATATACATCAATAAAAGCAAAAAAATTGTCTGTATAAAATTTCAATTCTTCAAAGTAGTTTTGAATTAAATCTCTTGTTGCATCCTTATCATTTTTAAAAAGAGAAAAAGCGTTATCCACGTCATTTTTATCAATGTAAGTGACATCTTCTTTTAGATAATCTTTCATTCCATCGCGATACAAACGTTGTAGACGATCAACTAATGCTTTTTTTTCATCAAACGCTATACCACGCCAATAAAAATCGAGAGGTTTATTAAACTTTTCACTTTGTTTTTCGTCGACTAATTTAGCAAGTAGTAAGTTTAGCAAACGATCAAAAGCATTTTCACGTCCTGAAACGTTGTGTTGTCTTAAAATTGTACGGAATTGATGAATTAAGCCATCAGTGTCTAAAGAATTGTTATAAATATCTTCAATAGTAAATTGCTTTTCTTTGATTTCAAATGGTTTTAAATTATCTTCAAACATTCCTATCGGACTATAATCCAAGTCGTAAGTTTCTTTCCATACTTCATAAAGCTCTCTTTCATTACTTGAATTAATATATAATTTCCGATCCTTATTCTTCTGTTCTTTTAAAAATTCTTCGTTATCTTTGAAGGTGAGTAAATGGTATTTTCTTATAATTGCATTATCTTTAAAATCAGAAGCATATAAAATGCCGTAAGGGATATTATTGTTACTTCTAATTTGATCAACATAAGAAAACAATTGATAACCGTCATTCAACGTTTTTTTCCAAGCGTTATTAAATTCTTTGCCATATGTTTTTGCTTCAATAATTGCATAATATTGTCCAGTGTTATCCTTTATCAGTACATCTGCCCAGGCGGTGACGTTTCCTTTACCCCTTCCGACTCTAACCAACATTTCGATTTCGATGTTATGAGGAGCGTAACCGAGTTCGAATAAACGATTAAGTATTTCAAAAACCACGAAATTTTCAGGACTAGAAAAGTTTGTGGTTGTCTGTCTATGTATTTCAATTCCAGTAGGATATATAAATCTTTCGTTTCGCATATCAACTTTAATTGAAAATTCTTGACTTGAATTTTGGTTGAACTTTTTCTCGAAAATCCCATTGTTAATATCGTAATAACCTAAATGCTCTATTAATTCGGCCAGACTGTTTTTATCTATCATATCGCTTTATCACCATTTCTTTTAAGAATTCATTTCTGATAATATCATAATTCGACAGACAAGGTTGATGGACCTATCTTTTCTAAAATATTGTATAGATAAGCATAGCCCACATAGAGTTTTATAATGTTCCTAAATTAAAAGTCGAGAAGCGACACTTCGTTTCGTGACGCAGACTTCGAACAACCGCCAGGGCGTTAGTCCATCGATTGTTCCACGTGAATGATGGCCTCGAACGGTACATGGATGATCCCGTCCCGCTGATTGGCCAGTTCGACGGTCCGCTCCATGTAGTTCGTCCGGTGCACGAACCCCTTGAATCGTTTCATCTCCCGCTCCTCCACATATTTCACCACTACCAAATCTCCGCTGAAGATCGCGTCATTCAGCACATTCTCATAGACCGATAAGACCTGATCATCGACATCGGGCATCTCAATCTTTTGGATTTCTTTATAATACTTCGTCAATAACGCCTTGTGCTCTGGCATGAGGAATGGGATCCATTTCAGCTCACCCCGGTCTCGATACATCGTCATCAAAATTCCTCCTTTCCATAAAACGAACGTTTGTTCTTATTTTATACCCATTTTCTCTTTTTTGAACAGCCTTTTTCGTGATCGGTGATCCGTGCGTCCTGTTTCCGTACTCTAGCTCGCTGGTCGTCGGTGCAAGGGACGTCAAAAAAATGACGCGCCCTTCGGTCCGTCTTCCTTCGCTTTAGGCTCAAAGCGAGGCTTTTCGCTCGTTGGCTACGGAAGCCAGGACCTATGTGCGCTCTACGCATTTTTTTGAGGCTCTCCCTGCGGTCGCCCTTGCACCGTCTCCCAACGCTCGCTTCGTTTCCGTCAACAGGACGCACAACGGTGTTCGTTCTGAGGCCAGCTTATCCGAAAGGGGACAAATCATCATGGAACTATCCGCCATCATCGAGGTCATCCGTATCAAACAAGAGGTTCGCGAGGAGATGGTCGCCCTCGAGCATGCCATCATCCATTCGCCGGACAGCGCCCGCCAAATCGGGTCATCGTTCATCGGGGATGACGACCGTGAGGTGTTCCTCGTCATCATGCTCAACACGAAGAACCGGGTCATAGGCGTCCACCGGGCGCATGTCGGGAGCGTCAACTCGAGTGTCGTCCACCCACGGGAAGTCTTCAAATGCGCCATCCTGAACAATGCCTCGTGCCTCATCGTCTGTCACCAACATCCGAGCGGGGACCCGACACCGAGCCGGGAGGACATCCTCGTCTCCGAACGGTTACATGAAGCGGGAGACCTCATCGGCATCCCGGTGCTCGACCATCTCATCCTCGGGGCGGACGAGTCGTACGTCAGCATGAAACAGCGGGGTTACATGGGTTGAAAAGAATGGAGTGGGGCCGGGGGACCGGTCCCGGTCCGTCCGGTAAGGACAAGGAAGAAAAACGTACGTTTTTCTTTGATGGGATGGGCGACTCGCGTTGCTCTCGCCTGGATCCATAGAGCGGGATCCGGGAAAAGGGTCGTTTTCGCATGACGAAAACGAGATGATTCGTGTGTGAAGATTGGACGTTGTTTTGGTCTGTCTCGTAAGAAGGTTGTTTGATGAAATGGCAGAAGTGAAAACAGGGTTTGTTTATAGAAAATGACCATGTTTTCGAAACAAGCCCTAGGGCTTGTTTGAAACAACACCAGGGCTTACGTACAATTAGGCGAGATGTTGCCTGCTTGGATGCGAGGTATCATGAGTCTATCAACAGGAGAGGATGCTTCAAATGGATAATTTCCAACTAGATCAACAGACGATGGACGAGATGACGGAGGTATTGCTTCGACGCCTTCCTGATCGACTTCAAGAAGATTTTGACGACTTAAAACTTGTGAGCATGGATCTTCTTTGTGATGTGAAGGAAGGGGAACGCTTGACCCACCTCAGCGTCTTTTTCAATACCAATATGATTCGACGAAATCGTCGTACATAAGAAAAAGGAGTCATTGTATACATGTAGATTTGTATACGTGTATACATGTATATGTGTATACATTTTTTTAAAAGTCTTCATTTCTGTAGGCTCATGAACAAGGACTGAACTGGCTCTGGAGGGGGAATCGTTCTATAGCGAAGCGGAAGGGGGGAGGCGTGATGGACGAGGAGCTGCTTGATGACTATGCGTTCGAAGGGTTGGATCCGTTCGTCCAGACCGTGTTCTCGGAACTGATGGAACATCCCGAGTGGATGCGTGTCGTCGACAAGGAACATTGCGTCGAGAAGGTCGTCCGGTTCGATGAAGGACGGAACTCGCCTTACTTTCGCGTGGTGATCTATCTGGATGCGGAAGAGCGTCCGATCAAGAAAATGTATCTATATGGGACATGGATGGTGGCGGATGGGGACGTCAGCTTCGTCGTCTCAGAGCTATCCAAAGGTGTATTCGAATATGAGGTGATGCATGTCCATTGGCTCATCAAGTATCGGTTCGAGGATTGGGGAGTCTCTGACGACGGGGCATGGGAGACGGAATGGTGATCCGGGCTCATGCGTGAGCGTCTAACGCCTTGTGGCGAAGTCGCTCATCGCACCGCTGCCCCCCTGACGGCCCGATAACAAGAGCTGCTTTAAAACGCATCTCTATGTTCCTGGCCCTTTCTGACGGGAGGCACGGGGCGTAAGGACAACGTCAAAATCAAGAGCGTGGTCGTGTCTAACGCCACGCAAGGAACACCATTCAGCCGAATGGTGTTTTTGTTTGGAAGCCCCATTCACTGATGTCTGATCAATTTGAAATTGATTAAGGTACCACCTTACTTTAATACAACGAAAAAGTTAGGAGTTAAAGTAGAAGAATTGTTAAGTCTCAATTATACGTAAAGGATGCACATCTTAAAGAGCATCATGAAATGACGTGCCCAGTTTTGGATGAGCACGTCAGTAAAAAGTAACCTTATAAGTAGTCTAGATGTCTAAATAAATGAAACACGTCTCAGTACATGTAGATTTTCAATAAACTATTCAATTAGAAAATTATATTTTGAATTAGAAGAACACTTTGCCAATTTATCAAAAAGTTCAAAATTATCATTCGATGTACCTTTAGTAATATACAAACCTTCTCGTACAAAAGTCATTTCGAGCTGAGGCATATTATAATACAGTTCTTCCGGATATTCTCCTGTGTCTTTAACTAAATGAAAACGATCGTTACTATTAATAAAATCTATCAATTCAGGGCTTTGTCCATTTGCTGATCCAATAATTGTATCTAGATGGCCCATGACTTGATCATAGCTTCGAAGTTTTAAGTATGGCTTGTCTTCACGAAGTACATCATTTTGAAGGAACTGAAGGAAATTTACTAATTCTCTTCGATAAAATGTATTTGATTCAGTAGAAGTGACTGTGACTTCCGTTTTAAAGTTCTGCTTCTGCATGTGGGCAAACATTTTTTGTAGTAATTCATCATTTGAAGTCATTAAAATTTCCTCCTTTAATATCAACTAAACAATAGAGACATTAAATACGCCCCAAGATTTTTTCGAATTGATAATATCCTCAAACAGGTCTTTAGAGCCGCATAAATGTTCGATGTAAAGACCACTGTCTGAGTAATTTAACAGGATGTGAGAGTCTCGTTTTTTAGAAGTTAATACATATTGCTTTAAAATATGAAGTCTACTCATAAAATGAAGCTCGAGTATTGCTCTCAACTCAAAAAAATTCATTGGATCAGAGAAATCAGCGATGTCACCATTAAATCCTTCGAGAGTAAGGCTTGGGTCTCTCACTACAAACGCTGACAGATAAGAGACGAAAGATGAAAATGCTGCAGCGTCCATGCCGTTAACTTCCATGTCACGAACTAGAATACGTTGATCCATAGAACCCCCTATTCAAAGTGATTAAATTTTTGTTGAACTTGCTGAGTGACGACTTTGTTAATAATTGCCGACAAAGTAATTATATTATAGAAAATGAACATTTATTTAATTTATTAAATTTTTTTATTGAAACCGTTCGATGAATTAATGTCAAAGTAATTGCGTTTCAGAGGAAACACAAGTCAATTATAAGACCCGTGTTCAAATGAGGTATTAAGAAAGATTGTTAGGCAAACCGTATGATGAAAGTGACATTATTATATATTTTGATAAAATAATTTTTATAGATATGTAAAGTTGAAGGAGTTTGAGGTATGGGGAAAATTTATGGTTATGTACGCGTTTCTGTCGTAAAATAAGATTTGGATGCTCAAATTAGTTTGCTTAAAGAAAATGATGTCGAAGAACGCAATATTTTTGCGGATATCCGACCAGTAACAAATGAAGCACAGAGTCAATTGCATCAACTTCTTCAAGAAGTCAAAGCTGGAGATATGATCATGGTGAAGCAATTGGATCGGCTAGGGCGATCTGTGTCACAAGTAGTCAACACAATTGAACGAATTGATTCAAAAGGTGTCCACATCAAATCGATTGATGATGAGATTGACACTTCGCTAGATTCAGTGATGTCAAAAGCCATGCTCTCTGTGTTTAAGATGTTTTCAGAGATGGAACGAAACTTTATTGTAGAGCGTACCAAACCTGCCATCGAGCGTGCTAAAGAGAGCGGTGTGAAATTCGGTCGTCCCAAAGCGAATAGAGAGGTCTATGACAAGGCCGTCAAAGAGTATATCGAATCAAACGGTGAGGTGACTTTTCCAGAGCTGGTCAAATCATATGGGAAGGACGAGAAGGGGAAGGATGTCATCAAACAAGCGACCTTCTTCCGTCGTCTGCGTGAGTATAAGCAAAAGCAAAAATCTACCTCAGAATAATCAGACTGCAGGGTTCATCCCTGTAGTTTTTTTGTGTCATCGAAATGGTGTAGATCTCTTGTTCACATCATGTCGTCATCTACAGCGAGACGGTGTTGGGAAAACCAGATAGGAGGCCTTGAAAGGGATTCACCTGATATTTAATTCTACAGAGATCTTCTTAGGAAACCTTGTATAATTGAGACATCAAACGAATGGAGGCGGGACAGATGTTCAGACCATGGGACAGACAATATGATGTGAAGGCTGTCATCGATGAGACGGATCAATATCGTTATCAATTCACTTGCAAGTGGGGAAACGGGAGGCGGCTGGTCACGTTCGTCATGCTGAACCCGAGCCAAGGAAACCAAGGTCAGGATGATCGGACCTTGCAGCGTTGCATCTCATATGCCAAGCATTGGGGGTACGACGGGATCAAGGTCGTCAATCTGTTCGCCTACATCTCGACGGATCCAAAAGAATTGAAGGGTCAGGTAGATGCAGTGGGTCCAGAAAATGACAAGTACGTGTTGGATGCGGCCCATCGGTCTGAACGGGTCATCGTCGCATGGGGGAAAAAAACATTTGCGCAAGGGCGAATCGATGAAGTCCTTGAACTGCTCTCATTTGTAGACCTGTATGCGATCGAAGTGACGAATTGCGGGAGATACCCGAAACATCCGCTTTATCTCCGAGGCGAACTATCACCTGAACTGTTTCGACCGGCCACCAAAGAAGTAATCAAATTGACCAAACGTACTGTTCCCCACCAAATGGACTCATCGAGGGAAGGGATGATTGGAGGATCTGATGTCGGGTTATTCGATGACCCTGATTGGAGATTGTAGGTCACCTTTTCAGTGAAACATGAACGTGTCTTCCAAGAGCGATAGAAAAGCATGACAGGAGTTGAATCGATATCGTGCACTTGTAGTTTCGAGGCAGGCGATATCAAGTCATCGAAAACGTTCACCGAGCGCCGCGCGGGAAAAAGTAAACCTCTGGTTTTATCTGATCCGTAAAATAGATGAGCCTCACTTGACATTGTCCTCAATCCTATCGGTCATACGGCACGCGGGATAGGATGAATCCGTTAACTCGGTTAGAAAAGTGGTGGAAGAGATAAGGGGTAGCGTAACAAGAACATCGTCCTCGTACATCTCCCTGCGCCATGTCGTTATGCCTGTTTTGTACACTCGTTTAGGAAATGTCTTGAGTGTGAGGACGGATTGACGCTTCAATATCTTGTTCTCTGCGAGTACTCCAAGGGGACAGGCTGACGGTACCGTCCGTTGCGGGAACAAGAGACGCCCCGACACGCTCGAGAGCGTAACGAATTGGCACTGTCGAGGGGGGAAATCCACTGGTCGAAGTTGGTCAAACTTATCTTGTATAGAAGGAGATGGTTATGTTGAATTTGAATGAACTAATCGATAGCTATAAGGTGGAGTATAAGAAGCGGTTTGAGGAATCTGGTTCAGATTCTCTTGAAACGTTTTTGCTCGAAGAGGGAACAAAGCTGATCGGAGAATATGATACGATTATTTCTGAAGATGGGAAGTATGTGTTGTTTTCGTCTAGAGAGTATGGGTTCTCGTCTAGAGAATATTGGAAGGATGATGTAGAAGCATATGAGGTGTCTGAGGATACGTATGCGAGATATGTGGGATTGAGTTTGTTGGCATATGAGTATTATGGTGACTGAAGGCGGAAAAACGTGCGTTTTCTTTGGCCACTCGCGCTGCTCTCGCCTGAATCTAGAACCCGTATCCGATAAAATGGATGTTGTTGAACTGACCGCTCCTTTCTGATTTTCTTTGAAAAGAAAATGTCTATTCTCAGACACAAAAAAGAAGAGGACCTCAGTCATCCTCTTCCGCATCCAATTTGAGCACATAGCTAATGTTCCCTGTAGGATAATTTTCGTTTTTAATCTCTAAAACGTAGGCACTGCCCGCATATTCATCTGGCGCTTCGAACATGACGTAACGTTTTTCGTCGCCCCAATATGGAAGGGATACCACCTCCAGGTTCTCTTCGTCCTTGAGGAGTTCCGGATAGTAATCCAATCCATTATGTAGCGTCAAATCTTTCGGGTCAAAGATGAACTCAGAGTCGGTGTCGATGAGTTTCACGACGAGTTCGAGGCGCAGCACCTTCTTTCCCTTGTAGACAACCGTCTCGATATCAGTTGGTTTATATTGGACACCCCCGGCTTCTACACTTTGGCCCCCTTCATATGTATTGATCAAATTATCTTCAGCGATATAAACGGTTCCATACATCCCGTTCCTTGTCTCATAGTAAATCAAACCGCCGATAGCGATGGCCAAAACACCTACAGCCATCAAAAAGTATTTGAGGATTTTCTTGAACTTGGTCTTCATGATTACATCCTTTCGTATTTTCCTGATTTTACTGTTATATCTAAATAATAATGATTTTTGAATTTTGCACAACCTCCTTCTTGTAAAAGAGGAGAACAATATTGAGCAAATAGTTGTACTGTTCTTGACTCGGATATAGGTATGATGTGGTGGATTTTTGTTTTTGTTGATTCATTGTACGGAGGTAATATGGTTTTAATGTCCCATATGTTTTCCTAAGCATGAGACAAATGTATTCATCCTATGAAATGTTCCTCTCACTTTTAATGCAATGACTATGGTATTATTTAATAAAATCATCATTGTGTTAAAAGGAGGCTTACCATGTATACGATTGACGAGGCTTTTGAAATCCTATCGAAGAACAAGCTCACAAGCCATAAGGAGACGGTCCGAAACTGGGTACGAAAAGGCTTGATCCAGGCAGAACCGCTCGAGTCGCGTAAAAAAGGCTATCGAATCAGTGAGGCGGCCCTCGAGCAGTTCATCAAAGAGCGGATGCCTGACGGTTGGGAGATGTATCCAGAGTCGGTGACGGGAGACGTTCGGGATGTCGTCAAGAATGAGGAAGAGACCCCGTATCACGTCGAAGTCGATGTAGAAGCAATCAAGGAGCAGGGGCGCATCGAGATGTGGCACCAAGTGGCCGGACGCTGGCTATGGGAGGGTCATCTTGATATCACACGGACGATGGTACGACATGCGATCGAGCATAGGGGCCATACGAAAGAGTTCGAGAAGTTTGTCTGGGAACGATGTCTGAAAGACAGCGCCCCACGTAAAAAACCACGGGTCCTCTACTTGGTCGATGCGTTTCTTTTCGAAGGAGAGCGGGTGCCGTTCGATCAGGATTTTGGCATCAAAGAAGAACAGATCATGCAGGCGTTGATCGAGCATGTCAGGTTGAGAAAGCGTTCGGGAATGTATAAAGATGAATCTGGTAGCAGATAAAAGTTTCAGCACCAGATACGGCTGACTGGCATTTATGGACAGCATAGTCACCAAAATTAAGGGGTGAGAATCGCTCGTCCTCCTCGGCAGGTCTTCTTTGCTAGACCCGATTATTCATGTTACAATCAAGGTACATTAAAAGTGACGCTTAAAGTGACGCTTTAAAAGGGGGAAATTCAATGATTATCGAACATCGCAATACGCTCACCCCTACAGACTTGAAGCGTAAGGATGGATTCACCCGTGTCAAAGTCGCGATCCAGAATGATCCTTCACAAGTCTTTGTGGTGAGAAGTCCTCGAGAAGAGGAAGAGATTGTTCTCATGTCTGTCGCAAACGCGGAACGTTTGATGGCCCTTGAGGAGCGGTTTAACAAATTCATCGATGCGTCCGTCTTCCATGAGTTCGAACGTCGTCAAGAGCTGGGATCCAAGTCTTACGCGTTAAAAGACGTCCCGGGCGTCGATCTCGATGAAGATGATGTCTATATACCGATTGCCCTTCAAGAAGAGGAGGGCGACCTTCGATGATTGCCAAGGCACAGAAGTTCTGGTTCACATTCTTCGAGCAAATGAAAGTTCATTACGATGTAACCATCGAGGTCACCTCTTTCTCAGAAGGTGACCTCGATCATTTCTATCGTGAAAGACGCCATAAAGAGATTGCTGGCTATATCGAACGTCAAATCCGTCAAGGCATCTTCGCGCCCCCAGACGGGACTGCAAATCCTATCCACGGGAAGTATTCGGATTATGTCTATATTAAGATACTTCGTGCCGGCATCCGGATCATCTATCTACCGAAGAAAGTCGACGGAGCCACTCTGATGGTCCTAGACACTATCGGCTATCGAGCGGGCGATGCGGTGTACAATGAATTTCAGAGAAGACGTCCCAATACATAAAAATCTGTCCTATCTATCAAAAGGTCTGACTCCTTCTACCTCTAATAGCCGTTTTATTCTCTAACACAGTCAACGGATCATGTGAACAAATGAGAAAAGACATTCTTCGATACGAAAAATGTCTTTTTGATGTAGTGAACTGTTGGGAAAAAGGTTGCCATGTTATCAAACAGACTCCCAGCCATATCCCGAGTAAGAGAATACTCCCAATGTCTTTCACAGTTCAAGCTCTTTTCATTTGCACAGTCGGGCACCGGTGCTATTCGAAAGAGTCTGTGATCAGGGTGTCTCTAAGCACATTTTGAATTTCAAGATAAAGTGCAGAGGAAACCTAAGAGATTATAACGAAAAGGCGTATTCTCCGTGTCGAGGAGAATACGCCTTTTACAATTTCCGTTGTATGAAATGTCGATAACTTTATTTGTGACGCTCAGACTTCATTCTTAAGAAAGTCATCCGCACGACATAGAATGGTGACAGTCCATTCATCGCTCAACTCAAAGGCGTTGATTCGACTTCCTTCTTGGTCTGTCGTGGGAATCGTGTTGAAGATGGTATCAAAAGCAGGCAGCTTCTTTTTGAGGCGGGGGAGAGATTGTCGGAGGTTGTCATAGGAAACCTCTTCACCGATGAGTTCCGTGAGCTGTGCTTGTAGTGATTGATATGTCGAACGGGTCCGTGTCGATAACAGGAACAGTAAGTAGAAGTGGTTCATGTTCAGCTCAATCGGTTTCGACAAGTGGGACAGGACATATTTCCCTTCCTCTGAGCTCTTCAACACCATTTCGCCCTGACTCGGAGCGTAATCCTGGAATGCGGTCTCGTTGATGATTTTCTCTTCACCACTCTGAATTTTACGATAGTAGAGGCGGTCGAAGGCCTGTTCCTCTTGAACGAGCAGCTCGGCACGATAGCGATGGATTTTTTCTTTCTCGTCCCCCGAATCTAACATGTCTTCCAGACCTTCCACCTCACGAAGCGACTCTCTTGCGATATGGATGCCGCAATTCACTAAGAACATATGGGCAAGCGTCATCTGGACCTCACTTAATGATTCGGTCGTTGTCCCGTCAAGCGCGATATTAAAATGATGGGACGCAGTTGCATACGCCTCGTCCCTGTAATGGATGTAGCCGAGGCGGTAATGTGCGAGTGGGTTTTGAGGTGCCAATCGAATGGCTTTTTCAAGTATTTTTTTCGCTGTCTTGAAGTCAGGTTGATCGGATAGTTTAAAATACTCTGCCTGACGTATATAAAGGGACACTAAACTTTTCTTGATTTGAATTTTTTCTTCTCTCGATGCTCCTTCCTGTAAACGTCGTCTTAACATCGACTCTTCCATATAACCGCCGGACTCCATCAATGAACCTCTCCTTAGCACCTGTTTTTCTTATCATAGTGTCTTTTCGAGCGATGTGACAAGCTGTCACATCGCTGTTGATATATTTGGCTCATCAAAAGAGAAGGAGCTGGATGATGATGAACCAAGCAGAGATGATGGCAAGACACGGATTGAAAGAATGGATGAATGAAACGAATAAGGTGCTGAACGAATTAAGTTATTCTATCCAGAAACGAATCGCGGGCGAACAGGTTAAGGACGAACAAATCGCAGCGTACATTGAGGACTTTCAGAACGAGGAAGGACCTTGGAATTCTATCGGTCAGGAACAATTGTTCAATCCGAAGACTGAAGAATTACCTTACTATGCGTTTGACCCTTATATCCGTGGCATCGTCCGCTGGATGAACGAATTAGGGATGATGACGAGAATGTGCTGTGATGGACATGGAGAAGGTCGGGCGTACGTTGAAATGGATGGGGCTTTGACTAAAAGACAAATGGACATGTTAAGTTTTTGTATCCCTTCTGATTCGGCGGTCCGTATTCGTTTTCTTAAAGGTTTTCGTGGACATCAAGTCATCTTCGACTACAGTCAAGCGGAACAAAACGAACTGCTAGATATCGCGGAAACGCTGTTCAAGGCGTCGAGCGATGAAGGATATGTCCGGCTGTTTGAGTTGGAACGTTTCAAACACCGTCTGTTCCAATGGCTCGAGGTGGCTGGTGAGAGTGGACGGGAACATCAAGTTCGTCGACGGCTCGCATCGAGCTTGAGAAAACTTACGGACGAACAACAAGTGGATGAGACGGGCAATTTACTGGCGAGCGTTCGTTATGGAGAAGGACCGACAATCCTCCTGTCGGCGCATATGGACACGTTCGAGCGCATCGCTAGAGGACGCGTGATTCAGCAAGAAGGGACTATCCTGACGAGTTCGGAAGGGATTCTCGGGGCGGATGACCGTGCAGGTATCGCTGCTATTTTGGAACTCCTTGAACGTTTACCTGGAACGGATTTTAGCGGGACCATCAAGGTCGCGTTCACGGTCAAGGAAGAGGTCGGTCTATGCGGGTCTCGTGCCATCGATCGACACTTTATCTGTGATGTGGACGCAGCCATCGTATTCGACCGACGTGGGACGCGTGACATTGTCACAGGATGCCGAGGCGTATTCGATTTTTGTGAAGAAACTTATGGAGAACTATTTGAAGTCGCAGGTCAATTGGCCGGGATGGATGACTGGAAGGCGACGCGTAACGGGGGATTGAGTGACGCAAAAATTTTTGCCGAATTCGGCATCCCCTCTGTGAATCTATCCATCGGTTATCGTGACGAGCACACAGACTTCGAGCAAGTCGACTATGGCGCGACCTTTGACACAGTGCTGCTTGTCGAGACACTCCTCGGTCGTCAGTTGATTCAACAAAATAACTGAACGAATAGGAGGATAACACCAAAAAGTGCTATCCTCCTATTTACAGTTCTCCTTTTATTAATTAGCATCGGAAGTTATTCTCCGACCATTCCGTCATTGTCGTTATCGCGCATATAAGGATAAAGCCAATGGTCGCTCATGATCGGCATCGTGAAACCGGCGTCTTTCGCCTCTTGGATTGTCACCTGACCGTTTCCATTCGTATCTACGCTCGAGACATCGCCTGTGGCCTCGGGCACAGCTACGGGTTCCGGCTCACTTTCTGTGAGGCCGAGCGCTTCGTTCACCTCATCCGGGTTGACGTTGTCGAAGGAATCGGTAACGACATTTCCTCTGACAGTGTAGCTGTACTCATAGTGTGACGGGATATGAGTTTTCGTATCCGGATATGTTATGATCGCCTCGAAGTCGGTCGCGCCACCGGCCTTACGGATAACGTCCTCCATATAGGCCTGGTCCCCGTATCGATTGAGCGTGCTATCCTGTGGTGTGATGTTGTAGGCATTCGAGACGCCCCCGAGTGAGTCCGCGATGACATGCCCCTCATCGAGATTACTGTGTTCTACGCCAGGAACCTTCGCTTCGTCATGATAGTAGCGGCCATCCGAGGTCACGTCCTCCGTGTCATCATCTTGCAGGATGAGTTCTTCAGCCACCACCCTCACAAGCTGTCCATGTTCGTTCGTGAACGCCCAATACTCGCGATTCCCATATCCGATATCGACGACGACGTTCGCCTCACGGTACCCGGACAAATCCCCACCGTCAACATTGATCAGTTTATAGCCGGAGAATTGATTGTTATCCGAATTTGTGACCGTTTCCTCGGCTTCTGCAGGCTCTTCGGCAGTCGTCTCCGTATTTGCGTCGTCTGTGCTCGTTTCAGTCGTCTCGACGACTTCTTCTGTCTGAGTAGCAGGCTCCTCTGCTTTCTCAATTGTAGAAGGGGTGTCTTCGCTGGTACAACCGGCCATCAGCAGGATGGCCAAAGGGAAGGCTAAGTAGATAAATTTCATTTTGTTCTCCTTATAGTATGTATATATGTAGATGAGTCAATACGATCTATGTTCAATTATATCCTCCGCATGCTTACGATGCGCCAATCCTTCACGTTTTGTTCGTCCATATGTTGAGTGACGCGTTCAATCATTCCAAATCGTTCGCGCTGACAAAAGTTG